>VGZQ01000022.1 GCA_016872535.1 Rhodospirillales bacterium
TCGAACCAGCCGCAGCGCCGCGGGCGGCCGGTAACGGTTCCGAATTCGCGTCCGCGTTCGCCGAGCGTCCGCCCGATCTCGTCGGTCAGCTCGGTCGGGAACGGCCCGCTGCCGACACGGGTGGTATAGGCCTTGGTGATGCCGAGAACGTAGTCGACCGCTCCGGGCCCCTGTCCCGATCCGACCGCCGCTTGGGCGGCCACGGTGTTGGAAGAGGTGACGTAGGGATACGTGCCGTGGTCGATGTCCAGCAAGGTGCCCTGGGCGCCCTCGTACAGGATCCGCTTGCCGGCGCGGCGCAGGTCGTCGAGCCGTTTCCAGACCGTGCCGGCGAACGGCAGCACCTTGGGCGCCACCTCGAGCAGCTCGCGCATCAACACGTCGCGCTTGGCCTCCGGCAGGCCGAGCCCGCGCAGCAGCGCGTTGTGGTGCGCGAGCAGGGAATCGACGCGCGCGCCGAGGAATTCGGGGTCGGCGAGATCGCCGAGCCGGATCGCGCGCCGCGCGACCTTGTCCTCGTAGGCCGGGCCGATGCCGCGGCCGGTGGTGCCGATCTTTCCCGCGCCGGCGGATTTTTCGCGCGCGAGATCGAGCTCGCGGTGCAAGGGCAGGATGAGAGGCGCGTTTTCGGCCACGACCAGGTTGCGCGGCGAAACCTCGACGTTCAGTTTGCGAACCGTCTCGATTTCCGCAAGCAGGGCCCACGGGTCGAGAACCACGCCGTTGCCGATGATGGACAGGCGGCCCTTGCGGACGATGCCGGACGGAAGAAGGCTGAGCTTGTAGGTCACGCCGTCGATGACCAACGTGTGTCCGGCGTTGTGGCCGCCTTGGAAGCGGACGACGACGTCGGCCCGCTCCGAGAGCCAATCCACGATCTTGCCTTTGCCTTCGTCGCCCCATTGGGATCCGACGACCACCACGTTGGCCATGGTTAGGGTTCCTCGTCCATCTGTCTCAGGGTGAGCGTGAAATTTCGACCGGGGCGGACTTGCCGGTATCCCAGATGTGGCCGCAGCCCATCGCTCGGGCCGCCGCGACCGGATCGGCGTCGGCGCCGAGCGCCGCGACCGTCGCCCATCCTTCCCCGCGCAGTCGGCGGGCGACGGCGGCCGAAACGCCGAGCGGCACGTATACCCTCCGTCCGCGATCGGGCCGGGGCAGGGCGGCGAGAAGCGTGTCGGTGAACAACGTCAGTCCGGTCGCCGGCTCGCCGTTCGCCAAGCCGTTCATCGGGTTGCCGCCCGTGCGGTAGCGCCCGCCGCTGCCCAGCTCGCCGCGAACCCCGCCGGCGAAGAAAGTGAAGCCGACGCCGGTATGGTAGCCGAAGCCCCGATTTTCCACCGGGTCCACGGTCAGCGTCACGTGGCCGGCGTCGAGGACGGCGAGCCCGTCGGCGACGCGACCGACGACGTCGATCAGGTCCGCGCGCGCCGCGGCCGCGGCCGGCGGCAGGTCGAGGTCGGCGAGCGCGACGAGCGCATTCGCCGCCGGGCCGGCCGACACGAGCATGCGGCTGAGCGTCTCGCCGAGATTGCCGCCGGGCCCGGCGCCGAGCGAGGGTCCGAGCTCGGCGACGGCGGCGGCGTCCTTGCGGTCGAGCGCCAGGCGCAGCCGGTCGAGCGATACCGGCGCGATCTTGCGCTCGGCAAGAAGGGCCGGCACCAGGGTCGGCATGCCGATGTCGACGCCGAGGCGTTGCACGCCGGCGTCGATCAAGGCCTCGATTCCCATCAGGATGACCTCAACGTCCGCCGCGGCGCTCGCGGCGCCGATCAGTTCGGCGCCGACTTGGCCGAACTGGCGCTCGGGCCGCAACTGGGTACCTTTCACGCGCAGGACTTGGCCGGAGTAGCAGAGGCGCAAGGGCCGTGCCCGGCGTCCGAGCCGGGTCGCGGCGATGCGCGCGACTTGAAGGGTCATGTCCGGGCGCAGCGCCATCATCCGTCGCGATTCCGGGTCCATCAGGCGAAACGTCTGGTCGCCGAGGGCCGCGCCGTTGCCGGCGAGCAGGGTTTCCTCGAACTCGAGCAACGGCGGCTTGACGCGCTCGTAACCGTGCAGCGCGAAGCGATCGATCAGACGACCGACCGCTTCGGCCTCGAACGTCGCGTCGGGAGGAAGCACGTCCCGTATTCCGGCCGGCAATAGGCTCTTGTCCGCGATGTTATCGGTCATGGCGATGGGCCGCCCGCGGCCGCGCGCGCGGCCGAATGGACTATTTCAACTCGAACGGCTGGCGCGTGACCGAACGGCCGACGTTCTGGACGATGGCCGGGATCATGGCCCGGTCAAGCTCGGTCCGGTCGCCGTGGGACAGGTTGGCGATCGCCCATCCCTGCCACAATCGCCGCCCGTTGGTCCGGTCGTCGATGGTGGCGTCGATGCGGTAGGTGCTGGGCGTGGCGATCGACGTACCGCCGCGGCCTTCGTTGAGCAAACCGCCGCTGGCGCTGTCGAACACGTTGACCTTGGCGTGCGCGTATTCGCCGCCGTCGCGTCCGCCCTGGGCCTGCAGCTCCAGAATGGTGCGGCGACCGGAATCCGTCCACACGCCGACTTCGTCGCGGGTGTCGAAACTCAAGATCAGGGACGATTCCTTGGCCACGCCGAATCCCCGCGCGCGCAACGCCTCCTCGATCGCGACCTTGAGCCGCAGGTTGGCGTCGGAGTTGTCGAGGGGACGGACGGCGAAGACCGCGCGTTCGGGCAAGGGCTGGAAGCTGACCGCGTTGACCACGGCGGGTGCCGCTGGGCCGGCACCGCCCGCTTCGGCCGGCGCCTTGTCCTGCGCGAATGCGGCGAAGGACAGCAGGGCCGCACCGACCAGCACGGCGAGGACCGTGGGCCGGGCAAGCGCGCGCGGAAACGCTCCGAATTTCATTGACGGGACTCGCGGGTTCATCGCCGGGGAGTACCGCCAAATCATCATTTCCCGCCCAAGTTCTGTCAACAACTCCTTGCCGATTTTCCGGGCGCGCGCGGCGGCCGTCCTACGCACCGGGGAAAACGGGCAAATCGGGGTGGATGGGCCGGCGGGGCACGTTGTCGACGTCGAATTGCAGGAAGGCAAGCAGCAGCTGAAAGCCGAGAATCACGGGCAGCGCCGCGACCAGGACCGTCCCCGCCGTCGCCGGCACGCCCGACGCGACGCTGGCGCTCCACTGCCAAATTCCGAATCCGACGCCGAACGCAAGCAAGATAAAGGCGCCCGCCAATTCGAGCGAGGCGATGGAAAAGTCCCTGAGATAATAAGTATAGAAAATTCGGAGACAGGCGTTGCGGCAGTGCTTCCAGGCGAACTCGCCGATCACCCGCGAAATGCGAAGGCTGCTCCGCTCGGATCCGTAACGCGCCCGCATCGGCACATCGACAACCGCCGCGCGCAGCACATAGAGATGAAACAGCATGTCGGATTCGAAGAAGTAGGACCGGCTGATCCTGTCCAGCGGCAGCGCGCGGACGACTTGCGCCCGGATCGCCGTGAACCCGTTGGTCGGATCGAACAGGTCCCAGTACCCGCTCGAGAACTTGCTTGCGAACGACAGCGCCAGGTTGCCGATCAGCCGCGGGCGCGGCATCGCCGCGAGCCCGTCGAGATGGTGAAATCGGTTGCCCTTGGCGTAATCCGCGCGGCCCTCGACCAGGGGACGGATCAGGCTCGGGATCAACGCCGGGTCCATCTGGCCGTCGCCGTCCATTTTGACGATGATGTCGGCGCCGGCCGCGAGGGCGCGGCGATACCCGGTGAGAGTCGCGCCGCCGACGCCCTGGTTGGCGTCGTGGGCGACGACCTCGACGCGCGGATCGCGGCAGCGTTCCCGGACCGACCGGCCGGTGCCGTCGGGGCATGCGTCGTCGACCACGACCACGCGGGCGACCTCCGGGCCGATGCGCCCGAGCACGTCGAGAATGTTCTCCGTTTCCCGATAACACGGCACGACCACCGCGACGGTGGGCGGCGGCGCATTCGAGTCCGTTCCGGAGCCGGAAGAAGATACGTTCACGTTAATCGTCCGAATGTCCGCGCCAAGCGCGGGTTGACGGGAAAACCTTAGAATCGGCCTTCCGCGTTGTCATGCGGTATCGTGGCGGGGCGCGGCCTAGTCAAAACCGGGGCGCTACCTTAAAACTAGGGCGTGTGGCGTTGGGGCAGGCCCAGGGGGGCCCGCCGCGCACGGAATTGCGGAAGATCGCGACATGGCGCAGGGGCCCGAACCGGGAACATTGGCGGGAATCGCGTTGCTCAAGGACCTGACGGTCGGCGAACGCCAGCGGGTCGAAAAATTGTGCCGATGGCGGCGCTACGGCGCCGAGGAACAGATCATCGACCGCGAAGGCGACAGCAGCGATCTCTGTTTCGTGGTCGAGGGGCGCGTGCGGGTCGTCAACTATTCCGCCTCGGGACGCGAAATCACGCTCGACGATATCGTCGCCGGCGAGTATTTCGGCGAACTGGCGGCGATCGACGGCCGCCCGCGATCGGCCAACGTCATGTCGCTCACGCCGACGCTGATCGCGACGCTCACGCGCGCGCAGTTCCGCGAGTTGGTGGAAACGCACCCCAAGCTCGGTTACAGCGTGATGGAACGATTGGCCTCCATGGTGCGGCATTCGACCGAGCGCATCATGAATCTCAGCACGCTCGCGGCCAACAACCGCGTGTTCGCCGAACTCCTGCGCGAGGCGCGCGCCAGCATGAGCGGGCCGAACGAGGCCAGCATCTCCCCCATTCCGGTCCACGGCCAGCTGGCGAGCCGGGTCAGCACCACCCGCGAAACGGTTGCCCGGGTGCTCGGCGATTTGACCCGCCAGGGAATCGTGGTGCGGACCAAGAACGCCCTCGTGGTCAAGGACGTGGCCCGGCTCGCCCGCATGGCGGAAACCGTCCGGGGCGAATGACCGGTCGTCGAAATCCCCGGTTTGGCGTTTGACATGATCGCGTCGAATGCGACAATGGCGTTTCGGGCGCGGCCTTTTGTCGCTTCGTCGGTCGGGGACGGTTCGCCATGAAAAAAGTCATGATCGTCGAGGATAACGAGTTGAACATGAAGTTGTTCAACGATTTGTTGCAGGCTCAGGGCTATGAAACCGTCCAAGTCATGGACGGCAAGGATGTCGTGAGGCAGGTCCGCCAGCACCATCCCAACCTCATCATCATGGATATCCAACTTCCCGGCGTTTCGGGCGTCGAGTTGACCAGGCAGATCAAATCCGACCCGGCGCTGAAGGAAATCCCGGTCCTCGCCGTGACCGCGTTCGCGATGAAGGGCGATCAGGACAAAATCATGGAAAGCGGCTGCGACGGCTATTTGTCCAAGCCCATTTCCGTCCCGATTTTCCTGGAAACGGTCGCGAAGTTTTTCGGATAGGGCATGCAACGAGGGTGGCTGGTCGGTGCCGGGTCGAATCCTCGTCGTTGACGATATCGCCGCCAGCGCGCGCATGCTCGCGGCGAAGCTGGTCGCCGAATATTACGATGTGATCGTCGCCGAAGACGGGCCGACCGCCCTGCAAATGGCCAAGGCCAACGACCCGGACGTGATCCTGCTGGACGTCATGATGCCGGGCATGGACGGGTTCGAGGTTTGCCGCCGCCTCAAGCGCGATCCCGACACCGCCCACATCCCGGTGATCATGGTGACGGCGCTCACCGACCCGGCGGAACGGATCCGCGGGCTCGAGGCCGGCGCCGACGATTTCCTGGCGAAACCGGTGGACGACGCCGCGTTGCTGGCGCGGGTCAATTCCACCATCCGGCTCAAGCGCATGGTCGACCAGTGGCGGATGCGCGAGGAAATCACCGCCCGCCTCGGACTTCTCGCGGCGCCGGTGAGCCTGACCGACGATGGTCGCCGGGGGCGAATTTTCATCATCGAAACCAGCCGGACCGAGGGCGATTTCCTGCGCGGCATCCTCGCCGGCGAGCACGCCCACGTCGTGCTCGACGCCGGCGCCGGCGAGGTTCTCCCCCGGATCGTCGCCGCCAATCCGGACGTGATCGTCGTCGGCCTGGCCGTCGACGAGCCGGCGGAATCGTTGCGCCTGGTGTCGCAATGCCGCATGGCGGAAGTCATGCGCTACATCCCGATCGTCCTGATCGGCGGCGAAAACGACGGCGGGCTGTTCAATAAAGGGCTGGAGATCGGCGCCAACGATTACATTCTCCGACCGGTGGACGAAGGCGAATTCAAGGCGCGCATTCGCACCCAGGTCCGCCGCAAGCGGTATCACGACCGGCTGCAGAGCAACTTCATCCAGAACCTGTCGCTCGCGCTGATCGATCCGCTGACCCGGCTGCACAATCGGCGCTATTTTTCGACCCACCTGATTTCGGTCATGCGCCGCGCCGCCGCCAGCGGCAAGCCGGCCTCGCTGCTGATGATCGACATCGACCATTTCAAGCGCATCAACGACACCCACGGCCATCCCGCGGGCGACGCGGTGCTCACCGAAATCGCGGGCATCATCGCGCGCCACGTGCGCGGCTTCGACCTTTTGGCGCGTTACGGCGGCGAGGAATTCGCGGTCGTCATGCCGGATACGACCTCGGACATCGCCGCCGTCGTCGCCGACCGCCTGCGCGAGCGCGTCGCGACGACGACGATCGCCGTGGACGGGGCGGCGGAAAAACTATCGATCACCATCAGTATCGGAATCGCGCAAAGCCGGGCGTCGGGCGACAGCGCCGAGGCGCTGATTCAGCGGGCGGACGCGGCGCTGTACGAGGCCAAGCGCCAGGGCCGCAACCGGGTCGTGGTCGCGGACGGCGGAACCACGCAAAAAATCACTTGATCTTGGCTTCCCGGAACACGACGTGCTTGCGCACCACCGGGTCGTATTTCTTCATTTCGAGCTTTTCGGTCGAGCTGCGGGGGTTCTTGCGCGTCACGTAATAAAAGCCCGTGTCCGCGGTGCTGACCATCTTGATCAAAATGGTGGTGGGTTTGGCCATGGGGTGTGGTCCGTCAATGTCCTGCGCCCCTCTCGGGGGCGGCGCACCTTAACGCCGCCGTTCCGGCTGTCAAGCCGTCCGGCGGGGGCGGTCAACGCCGCGCTTCGGAGGTCGTGGCCGACCGCGCCAGGGCGCGCCGGAACGCCGCCGGCTCGCGCAGCAGACGCGCGGCGACCTCCGGCTCGATCCCGGCGCCTTCGTTGGCTTCCGCCGGGCAGGCGGTGCGCATCGCCTGGCGCCGCTTCTCGTTCGGGGTTCCGGCCTGGCGCCATTTCGCCAAGGTGGCGGCGTCCTTGTCGGCCCGTTTCAGCGCTTGGGCGACGCTTTTTTCGTCGGCCGGGGCGAGCCCGCTGGTGCAGATATTCGGCGTGATACCGAGGCCGTGCAGGACGTAACCGGACGGCGCCACCAGGCGCGACCAGGTCAGCGTGATCTCGCCGTCGTTGGGCAGGCGAATGACGGTTTGCACGGTCCCCTTGCCGTAGGACGTCGTCCCGACGACCAGGGCCCGGTCCCGGTCCTGCAGGGCGGACGCGACGATCTCGGCCGCCGACGCGGATTTTCCGTCCATCAGCACGACGATCGGGCGGCCTTCGAAGATGTCTTCGCCGGTGGCTTCGAAGAACTGCATGCTGTCGGGATGCCGGCCGGAAGTCGAGACGATCCGCCCCTGGGCCAGGAACAGATCCGCGACGCGGGTCGCCTGCTTGAGGATCCCGCCGGGATTGCCGCGCAGATCGAGCACGAGGCCGCGCAACTTGGCGCCGAGATCGCGCTTGCTTTTCAGGACGGCGGTTTCGACCGCGGCCGCCGTTTCCTGATTGAAGTTGGAAATCTTGACATGCAGCACGTCGTCGCGGACCTGGGTCGTGACGGTCGCCGGCACGATGTGGGCGCGCTCGATCGAAAACCGAAGCGGCGCTTGCTCGCCCTCGCGTTCGACCGTGAGACGCACGCGGCTGTGGACGGGACCGCGCAGGTGCTTGGAGATTTCGGCGTTGTCCATGCCGGCGACGGGCAAATCGCCGATATGGGTGATGCGGTCGTTCTTGCGGACGCCGGCGCGATCCGCCGGCGTGTCGGGCAGGACGCTGGTGACGCGCACGGCGCCGTCGAGGATGTTGAAGCGCAGGCCGATGCCGCCGTAGCCGTCGCGCCGCGCCCGGTTGCGCGAGGCCTCCTCCGCGCCGGCGTAGCGCGAATAGACGTCGAGCCGGGCCAGCGCGCCGTCGAACACCGCTTCGTAGATTTTCTCCGCGTCGGCCGCGGCCATGTCGGCGGAATGAGCCCGCGCCGCCACCGCCATTCCCGTCGCCAGCCGCGCCCACGATTGCGGATCGTCGGTGGTCGGCAGCGGCATGGAGGCGACGATCCCGCCGCTGGCCAGAATCGCGACGGTGTCCCCCTTGCGCGTGACGGTCATGGCGGGATCGATGGCGCCGAACCCGCGCAGGCCGTCGAGGGTCAGTTTTTCGACCGCCACCGGTTCGATGTAGCGCGCCGCGATGCCGGAAAAGCCGACCGTGAACACTTCCTCGGCCGTCTCGGGGGAAAACGGCGCGGGCGGGCGCGGCCCGGTGCCGGCGCAACCGGCGAGCAGGGCCACGGCCGCGAACGCGGCCAGGCGGCGGGACGGGCGACGCCAATGGAACATTTTGTAATTGTGCGCCTTTTTCGGTGCCGCGTCAGCCCCCTCGGCGCGGCCGCCGGTGGCCGCCCGAACCCGGCCGGCGCGGCCCGCGGTCGCCCCAGGGGCGCCGGGAATCGCGCCCGTCCGTCTCTTCGTGCCCGTCGAGCGCGAAGATGATTCCGCCGCTGACCGGATCGGCTTCGCGCAACCGCACCCTGAGCCGGTCGCCCAAGCGGAATTCCCGCCCGCTGCGCTGGCCCTTGAGGCGGTGGCGGCGTTCGTCGAAAACGTAGCGCTCGGGGCCGAGCAGCGACATGGGCAGCAGCCCGTCGGCGCCGGTGTCGTCGAGGGCCACGAACAGGCCGGCGCGGGTCACGCCGCGCACCTTGCCGGCGAAACTCGCGCCCACCCGTTCGGCAAGATGCGCGGCGGTCAGGCGATCGACCGCGTCGCGCTCGGCCTCCGCCGCGCGCCGCTCGGTCATCGACAGATGCTCGCCCATGCGGCGGAAATCGCGGTGCGCGTCCTCGAGGCCGCCCTCGCCGAGCCTGAGGCCGCGGATCAGCGCGCGGTGGACCAGCACGTCCGAATAGCGGCGGATCGGCGAGGTGAAGTGGCAGTAGCGCACCAGGCCGAGGCCGAAGTGGCCGATGTTCTCGGGCGCGTATTCGGCCTGGGCCTGGGAACGCAGCACCACCTCGTTGACGATGTGGGCGTGCGGCGTGCGCCGGGCTTTTTCCAGGATGATGTTGAAATGCGCCGGGCGCAATACCTGGCCACGCACCAGCCTGAGCCCGATGGTGTCGAGGAATTCGCGCAGCGCGTCGAGCTTTTCGCGCGTCGGCTCGTCGTGGATACGGTACATGCTCGGTTGGCGCATGCGTTCGAGGGTTTCGGCGGCGGCGACGTTGGCGGCGATCATGAAATCCTCGATCAGCCGGTGGCTGTCGTAGCGCTCGCGCAGCTCGACCCGGACGATGCGCCCGTCGTCGTCGAGCACCACGCGGCGCTCGGGCACGTCGAGTTCGAGGACACCCCGCTCGGCGCGCGCCTTGGCGAGGGCCCGGTAGGCGCCGTACAGCGGCCGGATCAGGGCGTCGAGCAGCGGCGCGGTGGTTTCGTCCGGCATGCCGTCATGGGCTTGCTGGACCTGCTCGTAGGTGAGGCGCGCGGCGGAACGCATCATGGCGCGCGCAAAACGGTGCCGGAGCGGCACGCCTTCGCCGTCGATCCAGATGCGCGCGGCGAGGCATGGCCTGTCTTCGCCGGGCTTCAGCGAGCACCAGCCGTTGGACAAGGCCTCGGGCAGCATCGGCACCACCCGGTCGGGAAAATAAACGGAATTGCCGCGCTCGTAGGCGGCGTCGTCGAGGGCGCCGCCGGGGCGTACGTACCAGGCGACGTCGGCGATGGCCACCACCAGCACCCAGCCGCCCGGATTGGCGGGGTCGTCGTCGGGCGCCGCCCACACCGCGTCGTCGAAATCGCGCGCGTCCGCGCCGTCGATGGTCACCAGCGGAAGGTCGCGCAAGTCCTCGCGCCCGTCGAGCGGCGCGGGACCGGCGGCCTTGGCCTCGGCCAGCGCGTTGGCCGAAAACGCCTCGGGGATGCCGAGCTCGGCGACGGCGAGCGCGCTCGCCGATTTCGGCCCGCCGTAGGGGCCGAGCCGCTCGACCACGCGCGCCTGGCGCGGGCCGAGGCGGCGGGTGGGGAAGGCCTCGGCCACCACCACCTCGCCCGCGCCGGCGCCGCGCAAGTCGCGGCTTTCGACCAGGAAGTCGTGCTTGTCGCGCCGGTCGACCGAATGGATCCAGCGCCGGCCGTCGCGTTCGCGCACCACGCCGACGATGCGCGCGGGCGCGTGGGCGAGGCGGCGGATGACGCGCGCCGTGTAATCGCCGTCGGCCTCGCGCGAGAGGCGCGCCAGCACCTTGTCGCCGCGCCCGAGCGCGGGGCGCATGGCGCGATCCTCGGCGACGCGCACGCGGGGCGGCGCGCTCGCGCCCGCCCAGGCGACCGGCTCGGCCATCAGTTCGCCGTCCGCGTCGGTGCCGGTGACCACCAGCACCGCCGTTTCCGGCAGGCGGCCGGGATCGACGTAGCGGCGGCGGTGGCGTTCGAGTTGGCCCTCGCCCTCCAGGTCCTTCAGGACCTGGCGCAATTCGCTCTTCTGGCGGGAATCGAGGCGGAACGCGCGCGCGATTTCGCGCTTGCCGATGCGGCCGGTGCTTGCGCGAACGAAGCGCAGGATGTCCTCGCGGCTGGGAAACGGCGCGGGAGTCTTCGGCGGTTTGGCCAACGGGTTACGACGCGAGCGCGCCGGATTTCTTGCTCGCCGCCTTGCGCGCGGCCTTGGGCGGGACCGAGGTCGCGGGAGCGCCCCTGTTGGGACGCCTGCGCCCGCGCCCGAAGGCGGTTCCGGTCGGCGTCTTGCCGCGCTCGGCCAGCAGCGCGATCGCCTGGTCGAGATCGATGGTCTTGATGTCCACTCCCTTGGGCAGGTTGGCGCGGGTCTTGCCGTGCTGGGTATAGGCGCCGAAGCGCCCGCGCCGCACGATCACCGGCAGGCCGTCGTCGGGATGGGTGCCGAGAGTGCGCGCCGACGAACGCTGAGCGGCCTCGGCCAGGAGCGTGACCGCGCGATTGGCGCCGATGGTCAGCACGTCGTCCTCGCCCTTGAGCGAGACGTAATGGCCGTGATGGCGGATGTAGGGACCGAAGCGGCCGATCGCCGCCTCGATCGGCTCGTTGGTGTCGGGATGGCGGCAGACCTCGCGCGGCAGGCTGAGGAGCTGCAGCGCGCGGTCGAGGTCGACGCTCGCGGGCGAAACGCCCTTCGGCAGCGACTGGCGCTTGGGTTTGGGCGCGGCGCTCTTGCCCTTCTTTTCGCCCTTGGTCGCGGCTTTCTTCTCGGCGGCGGGGGTTTCGCCGAGCTGCACGTAGAACCCATAGGGCCCCTTGCGCAGCGTGACCGGCTCGCCGCTCGCCGGGTCGCGGCCGAGCAGCTTCGGTCCTTGCGCCGCCGTCGCGTGCTCGCCGTCGCTTTCGCCGTTGCCGTTCTGCACCGCGAGCGGGCGGGTGTGGCGGCAGTCGGGGTAGTTGGAACAGCCGATGAAGGCGCCGAAGCGCCCGAGCTTCAAGGTCAGCCGTCCGTTGGCGCAGGCCGGGCAGGCGCGCGGATCCTTGCCGTCCGCGCGCGGCGGGAAGAAATGCGGCCCGAGCGAGGCGTCGAGCGCGTCCAGCACCTGCGACACGCGCAATTCGCGGGTGCCCTCGACCGCCTTGCTGAATTCGTTCCAGAAATCGCGCAGCACCGTCTTCCAGTCGATCCGGCCGCCGGAGATGTCGTCGAGCTTTTCCTCGAGGCCGGCGGTGAAGCCGTATTCGACGTAATGGTCGAAGAAGCTGGACAGGAACGCGGTGACCAGGCGGCCGCGATCCTCGGGGATGAAGCGCTTGCGCTCCAGGCGGACGTAGTTGCGGTCCTGCAGGACCGACAGGATCGAGGCGTAGGTCGAGGGACGGCCGATGCCGAGTTCTTCCAGCTTCTTGACCAGGCTCGCCTCGGTGTAGCGGGGCGGCGGTTGGGTGAAATGCTGCTCGGCGGCGCACGAGCCGAGCTGGGCGGCGGCGCCTTCCTTGAGCGGCGGCAGGCGCCGTTCGGTGTCGTCGTCGGCGGACACGGGGGAGACGCCGTTGGTCTCGTTGTCGTCGCGGTCCTCGTGGTAGAGCCGGTAGAAGCCGTCGAAGGCGAAGGTCGAGCCGGTGGCGCGCAAGATGGTCTTGCCGTCGGCGCCGGCGATGTCGGCGGCGACCTGGTCGAGGACCGCGGCTTCCATCTGGCTCGCCAGCGTGCGCTTCCAGATCAGGGTGTAGAGCCTGAGCTGGTCGGCGTCCAGGAAGCGGGCGAGGCTGTCCGGCCGGCGGCCGAGGTCGGTCGGGCGGATCGCTTCGTGCGCCTCCTGGGCGTTGGCGGCGCGACTCTTATATATACGCGGCGCGTCGGGCACGTATTGGCGGCCGTAATCGCGCTCGATCAGGTTGCGGCAGGCGCGGATCGCCTCGTCGGCCATCTGCACGCCGTCGGTCCGCATGTAGGTGATGAGGCCGACCGTCTCGCCGCCGAGGGAGACGCCCTCGTAGAGCGATTGCGCGATCTGCATGGTGCGCTTGGCGCCGAGATTGAGCTTGCGCGAGGCTTCCTGCTGCAGGGTCGAGGTGATGAAGGGCGGCGGCGGGTTGCGCCGCTGCTGCTTGCGCTCGACGGCGGCGACCGCGTAGCGGCCGGATTCGACGGCGCGGCGCGCGGCCTCGGCCTTCGCCTTGTCGGCCAGCGCGAACTTGTCGAGCCTGGCGCCGTCGAGGTGGGTGAGGAACGCGGTGAACGGCTCTCCCGCGGGGGTGCGGAATTCGGCGGCGACGGTCCAGTATTCGCGCGGCACGAACTTTTCGATTTCCAGCTCGCGCTCGCAGATCAGGCGCAACGCGACCGATTGCACCCGCCCGGCGGAACGCGAACCGGGGAGCTTGCGCCACAGCACCGGCGACAGCGTGAACCCGACCAGGTAATCGAGGGCGCGGCGGGCGAGATAGGCGTCGACCAGCTCGCGGTCGAGCGCGCGGGTGTGCTCGAACGCGGCCTTGACCGCGCTCTGGGTGATTTCGTTGAAGACGACGCGGTGGACCTCGACGCCCTCCAGCGCCTTCTTGTTCTTCAGCACCTCGCGCACGTGCCAGGAAATCGCCTCGCCCTCGCGGTCGGGGTCGGTGGCGAGGTAGAGGCGTTTCGCGCCCTTGAGCGCGCTGGCGATCTCCTGCAGGCGCTTTTGGGCGCGGCCGTCCACCTCCCAGTCCATGGCGAAATCGTCCTCGGGCCGGACCGAGCCGTCCTTGGAGGGCAGATCGCGCACATGGCCGTAGCTGGCGAGAACCTTGTAGCCGGACCCGAGGTATTTGTTGATCGTCTTGGCCTTGGCCGGCGATTCGACGACGACGACGTCCATACGTTTTTCTGTCCGGCTTCTGCCGGCAACTCCGTTGTTGTTGACTTCGTTTCAAGCCCCCCGCAGGCGCGAAACCTGATTGCCGGGATGGCGTTCCAGTCGTCCCGCCAGTTCCAATTCGAGCAGAACGGTCAGCACGACGGCAGGGGAGAATTGGCAGCTACGGATGATTTCGTCAACCGGCAGGGGCGTAAAGCCCAGATTTTCAACGATTATTTTTTGCGCCGCCGCCAGCTCGGCCTCGCCGTGATCGACATTAACCATGTCGCGCGCGGCGAACGGCTGGGCGGGCTCGTCGATCTGCCGATCGGCGAAATGCGCGAGGTGCTGGATCACGTCGGCCGCCGATTCCGTCAGCACCGCGCCCTGGCGGATGAGGCCGTTGGTGCCCTGCGCGCGCGGATCGCCCGGCGCGCCCGGCACCGCGAACACCTCGCGTCCCTGATCGAGGGCGAAGCGCGCGGTGATCAGCGAGCCCGACTGCGGGCTGGCCTCGACCACCACCACGCCGCGCGCGATTCCGGAAATGATCCGGTTGCGGCGCGGAAAATGGCGCGCGAGCGGTTGCGTGCCGCACGCCATTTCCGAAACGATCGCGCCGTGCGCGCGGATTTTGTCGTGGAGCGCGGCGTTCTCCGGCGGATAGACCACGTCGACGCCGCCGCCCTGCACCGCGACGGTGCCGGTTTGAAGCGCGCCCTCGTGCGCGGCGGCGTCGATGCCGCGCGCGAGGCCCGACACGACGACGTACGCGGCGCGCCCGAGATCGGAGGCCAAGGCGCGCGCGAAACGCCGTCCGCCGAGGGTGGCGTTGCGCGCGCCGACCACGGCGACCGCCTTGCGCCGCAGGAGCGCGCGATGGCCGAGCACGGCGAGCAAGGGCGGCGCGTCCTCGACGTGGGCGAGCAGCGGCGGATAGTCCGGCTCGCCGACGGCGACGGTACTGCCGCCCAGCTTGGCGAGGGTCTCCAGTTCCCCTTCGGCCTCGGCCTCGGGATAGAGGGCGGGCGCCGATCCGCCGCCGCGCTTGGCGAGATCGGGCAGGCGCTCGAGCGCCCTGGCGGCGGAGCCGAACCGCTCGAGCAGGCGGAAAAAAGTGACCGGGCCGATCCGCTCGGAGCGGATCAGGCGCAGCCAATCCCGCTTTTCCGCCGCCGCCAAGACCCGGCTTCGTCCGCCGCCGGACCCGCCCGGCGCCTGATTCGCCATTCGCCAACTCCCGGAATTGCACCATCATAGTTCATGATTTGTTCTTTTTCAAGGGGGTTGTTGAGCCCCCTCGTCTCACCCCCTGGCCTCGAAGTTGTCCGCAGCTCTTCATCCCGCGCTGCGATTATGACCGTCGGGCAATGATTATGACCGCTGGGAACGGCTAAACCTCGGCCTGAGAGTGTGAGAAGATGCGATATGAGATCGGTGCACTCGGGGGAGCATGTCTTCATCCAGCAACGAGGTCCACGACGGTTCGACCAAGACTTTGCGTCTCGGCACGGCGACGAGCGTGGCGGAGCGGGAAGCATGCTACCGGCTCCGCTATCGTGTCTCCGTTGAGGAGATGGGCAAGCAACTGGGTGCGGCCGATCATGCGCGCAAGCTGTTGACGGACGATTTCGACCGCCTCGGCACGATTTTCTACGTCGCCAACGACGCTGAGATCGTCGCCACCCTGCGCAACCTCTGGGCCGCGCAGGCGGTGCCGGAGATTCACGTGGCGCATTACGGCCTGAACACGCTATTCGCGCGCGTGCCGCGCGAACAGATCGTGTTCACTGGTCATCTGATAATCGCCCCTGAGTGGCGACAGACGAAGGCCTTCGCTTATTTGCTCGAAGCGGCCTACCGCGATGGGCGCGACAAGGGCGCCTGGCTCGACTTCGTACATTGCACGCCGGCGCTGGTCGCGCTGTACGAGGTCATGGGATTTCGCCGGTTCAAACCGAACATCGCCGATCCGGACGTGGGATTGAGGATTCCCGTGGCCCTGGTGGCGGACGATGTCGAACACTTGAAGCGCACGCGTTCTCCACTCGCCCGTTTCGCCGCCGATTACGCCAACGATTCCGAGCACGGTCGTTGGTTCACCTCTACGTTCGTCGAGTACGCCCAGCCGAGTTGCGCGCGGGTGATGGGAACCGACGACTTTTTGAGTTATCTGACCGACCACATCTATATGAAGGACCACCCGCTGCTGCGCGGGCTTGAACCGGACGAAGTGGATCATGTCGTGCGATCGGGAACCATCATCCGTGTCCGCGAAGGGGAGGCCATCGTGCGCGCGGGCGATGCCGGCAGCGAAATGTACACGCTGCTG
Source organism: Rhodospirillales bacterium (assembly GCA_016872535.1). NCBI lineage: Bacteria > Pseudomonadati > Pseudomonadota > Alphaproteobacteria > Rhodospirillales > Rhodospirillales bacterium. The sequence continues at coordinate 15,900 of VGZQ01000022.1, forward strand.
TCCGGAGCGGCCGAGGTCCGCCGAACGGCCGGTAATGGTTCTTTCGTCGTTTTGTCGACCCTTGGCAGGGGCCAAGTCTTCGGCGAGATGGCGCTCTTGCGCCGGCAGCCGCGCACGGCCGACGTGATCGCGATTGGCGACAGCGAATTACTGATGTTGGATCGCGATTTCTTTGAACGGCTAACGGCGTCGAAGCCGGCGGTGGCGGCGCGGGTGCTATGGAATCTTTCTATTACGCTGTGTGAACGCCTCGACATGACCACGGGCAGTTTGCTTGCGGCGGTGGGTCAGCGTGCCGTTTCCTGACGAGGGTCGTCGATGGGGGCAAGGACTATGACGTATGCGCGGTCGACTGTCCGGCGGTCTGAAGGGTGAACGGGGAAGAACGAATGACTCCGCAGAAAACCGAACCATCGCCCGATCCCAGTGAACCGGCGTTACCGCCGCCGAACCCACTCGACCGCCCCGAACCGAGCGGCCGCACGCGCAACGTGCGGCGCATTCTGCTCGCCCTCGGCCCGATCATCGTCGCCGCCGCGGCCGGATATGCATATTTCACGAGCGGACGCTACGTCAGCACCGACAATGCGTACGTCAAAGCCGACAAAGTGGTGATTTCGGCGGAGGTTTCCGGCGTGATCCTCGAAGTCCTGGTGCGTGAAAATCAGCGCGTGGCCAAAGGCGACGTATTGTTCCACATCGATGATCGCACTTACCGCATCGCGCTTGCTGAGGCCGACGCGCGGTTGGCCAGGGTGCGCGACGAAATCGCCGGCTTCAAAGCGGCTTACCGGCAAAAACAGGAGGAATTGAGGCTGGCGCAAGCGAACGCGACCTTTGCTGGCAACGAGGTCCAGCGCCAGTCGAAGTTGCTGGCGACCCATGCGACCTCGCAGAAAAAGCTTGAAGATGTCCGCCATGATCTCGACGTGGCGCGCCAACGCATCCGCATCGCCGAGCAGGAGTTGGAGCAGATTCTGACCCAGTTGAGTGGCGATCCAGAGGCCGCCGTCGAGGTCGATCCGCGTTATCAAGCCGCCAGGGCGACCCGCGAGCGTATGGCCCTCGATCTCGAGCGCACCGTCGTCCGCGCTCCCTTCGCCGGGGTAACCCGGAATATCCCGGAGCCGGGCCGGTACGTCGGCGGTGGCGGCCCACTCGGCTCGCTGGCGATGAGCATCGTCGCTGATCGAGGCGTTTGGATCGAGGCTAATTTCAAGGAAACGGACCTGACCCACGTCCGGCCCGGGCTGCCGGCGACGATCCGTGTCGACACGTACCCCGACCGTGAATGGCGGGGCGTAGTTGAGAGTATCAGTCCGGCGACGGGCGCCGAGTTTTCGGTCATCCCACCGCAGAACGCGACTGGCAACTGGGTCAAGGTCGTGCAGCGAATCCCGGTGCGCGTCTCGATCGGGGCGAACGGACCCGAGCCGGTGCTGCGCGCCGGGATGAGCGCCATCGTCGAGATCGACACCGGGGTTTCCCGCGCGCTCCCGAATTTCCTGGCGACGGCGTTGCGCTGGTCCTCCGCATCGCGCACGACGCGGGCGGCCACCGTGCAGGAGCGTTGACGGTGCCTGTTGCCAGGCGCTCCACCCTCGACCGCGGCCTCATCACGGCCTCGATCATGCTGACGACGATCATGCCGTTGCTGGACACCACCATCGCGAACGTGGCTCTCCCGTCGATGCAGGGAAACCTGTCGGCGACTCGCGACCAGATCAACTGGGTCCTGACGTCCTACATCGTTGCCACCGCGATCATGACCGCCCCGGCCGGAGCGCTGGCCGCGCGGCTCGGGCGCAGGCGCGTGTTCGTCGTCGCGGTGGTGGGGTTCACCGTCGCCTCGATGCTGTGCGGAGCGGCCTCGTCGCTGGTCGAACTCGTGCTCTTCCGCGTCCTGCAAGGTGGGTTCGGGGCCGCGCTGGTACCGCTGTCGCAGGCCGTATTGCTCGATACCTATCCGCGCGAAAAGCACGCCTCGGCTATGGCGGTGTGGGGACTCGGGGTCATGGTGGGTCCGATCCTCGGGCCAACGCTCGGCGGCTACATCACGGAGTTCTACGACTGGCGTTGGATTTTCTACATCAATCTGCCCCTCGGAATTCTGGCGCTGCTCGGAATTCTGGCGTTCGTGCCCGAGACGCCTCGTCATGCGGCCGGCAGCTTCGATTATTTTGGTTTCATCGCCCTGTGCGTCGCCATTGGCGCGCTGCAGTTGATGCTTGACCGCGGCGAGTCGCAGGACTGGTTCGCATCAACCGAAATCGTCGTCGAAGCGGTCGCCGCCGCGCTGTTCCTCTACATGTTTCTGGTCCACATGTTCACGACGCGCCATCCCTTTCTCGAACCGGGCCTGTTCTGGGACCGCAATTTTGCTTTTGGTTTGATCTTGGTTTTCGTGGTCGGCGTCGTGCATCTCGGAACGCTCGTCCTGCTGCCGCCATTTTTGCAGAATCTGATGGGCTTTCCGGCTCTGACCACGGGGTACGTCATTGCCCCGCGCGGCCTCGGCACCATGGTTGGCTTAATTCTCGTCAGCCGCGCGGCCCGAAAGATCGACGGGCGGCTTCTAATTCTGTTCGGCATGATCTTCAATGCCTTCTCCCTGTGGGAACTATCAGGCTTCACCGCCGAGGTGCCCGTCATGACCATCGTCTGGACCGGCTTCGTCCAGGGGTTGGGGTTGGGCTTTGTCTTTGTGCCGCTCAGCACCATGGCTTTTGCGACATTGGCGCCACGCTACCGAACCGAGGGCACGGCGATGTTCAGCCTGATGCGCAACATCGGCGGTAGCATCGGAATTTCGGTCGTGGTCACTTTATTGACGCAGGACATCCAGGTCGCGCACATGGAGATCGCCAACGGCCTGACGCCCTTCCACGCCGCGTTGCACGGGCCGTGGCTTCCGGGAACGTGGGATTGGCGCACCGCGGCCGGCGTCGCCGCGCTCGACGGCGAGGTGACGCGCCAGGCGGCGACCATCGCCTTCCTCAACGACTTCACCCTCTTGATGTGGCTGGCGGTTCTGTCCACGCCGCTGTTGTTGCTGGTCCCGAAAGCCAAGCCCCAGAAGACCGCGACGGCTTTTGTCGAGGATTGAGCCCCCGGCAATCCCTCCGCGCACGAAATCGCAAATGCAACACAACGCGATCGAACGGCTGTTGCGAACGGACCTTCTGGCCGGCGTTCCGGAAAACCTCTTGCGCGCGCTCGACCCGCCTCCCCAGTTGATTTCCATTCGGACCGGGGACACGTTGATCGAGCAAGGACGGCAGGGAGATGCCTTTTATCTGCTGGTTCACGGCCGGTTGCGGGCCTTCGTCGCCGGCAAGGACGGCATGTCACGGCGCGTCGGCGATGTTCTGCCCGGCGAGGGAGTGGGCGAAATGTCGCTGCTGACGAACGATCTGACTGCCGCGACGGTTCGCGCCACGCACGATTGCGAGCTCGTGCGCTTCTCGCGCGAATCCTACAAGCAGTTGATGGAATCGTCGCCTGCGGCCGCGCTCCAGGTCGCCCGGATGGTGATTAAGCGCCTGCGCAAGGGATTGAGCGAACAGCGACGGACGCTCCCCTACCGAGTGATCGCCATTCTGCCTCGGGACGACCGAATCGACGTAATCCGGTTCGCGGAAATGCTGCGGGGACAACTTGCGAATTTCGCGCCGGCGATCATTTGCGCCGCGCGCGAGGCAACGGCTCACGAGTCTGAGGGCGAGGTAGCCCTCTACTTGGCGGATCATGAATCGACGGAGTGGACGCAGTTTTGCCTTCGGCAGGCGGACCTGGTGCTCGTCGTGAGCGCGGTCAACGGCGATTCCGGGCTGAACGAAGCCGAGAAGACGCTTCTTGCCCGCATGGATCCCGATCTCGCGCCCCGGTGCGATCTCGTTCTACTGCATCCTGAACAATGGCGGCTGCCATGCGACACCCGACGCTGGCTGCAGGCGCGGACTCCCAGGGAGCACCATCATGTCCGCGCATGGCTCGATGACGATTTCGCTCGTTTGGCGCGGCTTTTGACCGGCAACGCCGTCAATGTCGTTCTCGGCGGTGGCGGCGCGCGAGGATTCGCGCAGATCGGCGTTCTCAAAGCCCTGCGCGAAGCCGGCGTGCCCATTGACCGAATCTGCGGGACGAGCATGGGATCGATCATCGGCGCGCTCTATGCGGTTGGGCACTCGCTTGACGATGTCGCGCGCATCAGCCACGAAATATGGGTCAAAGGGAGACCACTCTCCGACTACACCTTTCCCGCCCTGGCGATCATCCGGGGCCGGCGGCTTCACAATATGATTAAGAACGCCCTGCGCGGTTGGGACGTGGAAGATACGCCGATCCCGTTCTTTTGCGTTTCCGTGAACCTCACGACGGCCGACCTTGTTCTTCACGACCGGGGTTCCTTGTGGGAGGGCGTGAGAGCCAGCATATCGATTCCGGGGATTGGCCCGCCGCTGTTCCGGAACGGCCACATGTTGGTTGACGGCGGCATTCTCAACAATTTGCCGGTCGATCTGGCGCGCGAACGCCACGAGGGGAGCTTGATCGCCATCGACGTATCGCGGCAAAGCGCGATGCAAGTGCCGGAGGATATCGACCAGGTACCTTCGGGCTGGAGGGTTCTCTGGCGCAGGCTGAATCCGTTTCGCCAATCGCTCGACGTGCCCCGAATCTTCGAAATTCTCGTGCGCGCCGCCACGCTGAGCAGCAACCGCCTAAGCAAGCGCGCTAAAGAGATGGCGGACGTTCTCTTCGTACCGCCGATCGAGCAATTCGCCATCTTCGGCTTCGACGCCATGCCCGAGATCGTGGAGATCGGCTACGCCTATGCGGTTGAGCGCCTTCGGGGCGATCTCGACGATCGCATCGCCCGTCACATCGACCCGGCGTGGCGGTCGGCGGCCACGATCCCAACCGGAGAGGGTCATCTTCCAGCGGGGATCGGCGAAGACATGCGCGATCCGGCGTAAACGCGGAACGTTCCCGTCCCTCGCGCACTCATGGACGAAGCCCCTATCGGCCGGGGCGGGAGTCTAGGATTAGGACTTATTCGCCTCAGAATTTGTCGCGGCTTTTTTAGCCGTCGACTTCTTTTTCTTCTTGGCCGCTTTTTTCGGGCTGTCGCTTTTAGCCTTGGCGGCGGCCTTTCCCTTCGTTTCCGATTTCTTTTTCGCCTTGGCGGTGGTCTTGGCTTTGGCCTTGGCGGGCGGGGCGGTGTCCTGGGCCTGGGCGAACAGCGTCGGTGCGCTGGACTGCGCGTTGGCCGCGTCGGCGGCGAAACCGAAGGCAAAGGCGAGGGCGGCGGCACAGAGGATGGCGGCGAAGTTTTTCATGGGAACTGTTCCTTGCACGATACGGTGACGTCATCCACGTTGCGCCCGGCGTTTCGAGATCATTTGCCGATGCGCGGTTCTTCGCCCTTGAGCAAGCGGCGAATATTTTGGCGATGGCGGACGAAGGCGAGCACGCCGAGGGCGGCGGCCAGCGCCGCGCCCGCCCGGTCGCCCATGAGATAGGCGTACAGCGGCGCGAGACCGAGGGCCGCCAGCGCCGCGAGCGAGGAAAAGCGAAACAACGCCGCGACCGCGAGCCAAGTGGCGCAGGCGGCGATCCCGACCGGCCAGGCGACGGCGATCAGGGTGCCGAGGCTGGTCGCCACTCCCTTGCCGCCCTTGAAGCGGAGCCAGACCGGAAAATTGTGCCCGATGACGGCGGCGAAGCCGGCGACGAGCGCCGCCTCGCGCCCGAAAAGCGCGAGCGCCGCGAGCGCGGCGACCGCGCCCTTGGCGCCGTCGAGAATCAGCGTCGCGGCGGCGAGGCCCTTGCGCCCGGTGCGCAGCACGTTGGTCGCGCCGATGTTGCCGGAACCGACGCGGCGGATGTCGCCCACGCCGGCAAATCTGGTCAGCACCAGGCCGAACGGAATCGAACCGAGCAGGTAGCCGCCGGCCGCGGCGAGCGCGATCGCGCCGGTTGCCGCCGTCATCGGCGGTCGCTTTCTGCGGCGAATACCGCGCGGCCGTCGACGTAGGTGGCGACCGCGCGGCCCTGCACGGCGCGGCCGTCGAAAGGCGAGTTCTTGGACTTGGAATGGAGCTTGTCCGCGTCCACCTGCCAGGCGCGCTCGGGATCGAACAGGACGAAATCGGCGGGACGTCCCGCCGCCAACTCGCCGGCGGCGAGGCGCATCAACTTGGCCGGGGCGGCGGTGACGAGCCGGAGGGCGTCGAGCATCGCGAGCTCGCGGTTGTGGACCAGTTCGAGGGTGATCGGCAGCAGGGTTTCGAGCCCGATGCCGCCGAAGGCCGCCTGCGGGAAGGGCAGCCGCTTGACCTCTTCGTCCTCGGGAATGTGGTCGGAGGCGACGGCGTCGATGGTCCCGTCCTTGAGCGCGGCGACGACGGCGCGGCGGTCGTCCTCGCTCCGGAGCGGCGGCGACAGCTTGGCGAAGGTGCGGTAGTCGCCGACATCGGCCTCGGTCAGCGCGAAGTAGGGCGGCGCGGTGTCGCAGGTGATCTTGAGGCCGCGGTCCTTGGCGCGGCGGATGGCGGCGAGCGATTCGGCGGTCGAAACGTGGGCGAAGTGCAGCCGCGCGCCGGTCATCTCGGCCAGCCGAATGTCGCGCTCGACCATGATCGCCTCGGCCGCGGCCGGAATGCCGGAAAGCCCGAGCCGGGTCGCCCGCGCGCCGGCGTTCATGGCGCCGCCCTGGGCGAGCGCCGGTTCCTCGGCGTGCTGGACGATCAGGAGATCGAAGCTGGAGGCGTAGGCGAGCGCGTTCTTCATCACCCGCGCGTTGGCGACGGCGTTGAGGCCGTCGGTGAAGGCGAGCGCGCCGGCCTCGGCCAAGAGGCCCATTTCCGCGAGCTCGACGCCCTTGGCGCCCTTGGTCGCGGCGCCGTAGACGTAGGCCTTGCTCATGCCGACTTTGCGCGCGCGGCGGGCGATGAATTCGGCGACCGACATGTCGTCGATCACCGGCGTGGTGTTGGGCAGGCACACCAGGCTGGTGACGCCGCCGGCGACCGCCGCGTGGCCCAGCGAATCGAGCGTTTCCTTGTGTTCCTCCCCCGGTTCGCCGGAAAGAACGCGCATGTCGACCAGCCCGGGCGCGAGACAGAGCCCGCGGCAATCGACCTCGGCCGCGCCCTCGGGGACGCGCCATCGGGCGCCGTCGCGGAAGAGATCCTTGCCGATCGCGGCGATCTTCTCGCCCTCGACCAAAAGGCCGCCCAGGGCGTCGAGCCCGCTCGCCGGATCGAGCAGGCGCGCGTTGACGTAGGCGGTCGGGCGCGAGGGGCTCGGGTGTTTCGGCATGGCGCGCCCTACAGGTTCTTCTGCGCCGTGCGGGCGAGGTTGGCGGTGAGGATTTCGAGCACCGCCATGCGCACGGCGACGCCCATTTCCACCTGCTCGCGGATCACGCTGCGCCCGAAGTCGTCGGCGACCAGCGAGTCGATCTCGACGCCGCGGTTCATCGGGCCCGGGTGCATGATCAGCGCGTCGGGCTTGGCGGCGGCGAGCTTGTCGTAGTCGAGGCCGTAGAAGCGGAAGTATTCGCGCAAGGACGGGAACAGCGCCGACTGCATGCGTTCGGTCTGGAGCCTGAGCATCATCACGATGTCGCAGCCTTCGAGCCCGCGCGCCATGTCGTGGAACACCTCGGCGCCGAGGGTCTCGACCCTCGACGGCACCAGGGTGCGCGGCGCGATCAGGCGCACGCTCGCGCCCATCGTCGTCAGCAGGTGGATGTTCGAGCGCGCCACCCGCGAATGCGAGATGTCGCCGCAGATGGCGACCCGCAATCCTTCGAGCTTGCCCTTGCGCCGGCGGATGGTGAGCGCGTCCAGCAGCGCCTGGGTCGGATGCTCGTGCGAGCCGTCGCCGGCGTTGACCACGGCGCAGTTGACCTTGTCGGAGAGCAGCCGGGCGGCGCCCGAGTCGGGATGACGCAGCACCAGCACGTCGGGGTGCATGGCGTTCAGCGTCATCGCCGTGTCGATCAGGGTTTCGCCCTTCTTGATGGCGCTGGTCGAGACCGACATGTTGATGATGTCGGCGCCGAGCCGTTTGCCCGCCAGCTCGAACGAGGTGCGCGTGCGGGTCGAGCTTTCGAAGAACAGGTTGACGATGGTCCGCCCGTCGAGGGTCGCCTGCTTCTTGGCGGCGCCGCGATTGAGTTCGACGTAGGATTCGGAGCGGTCGAGCAGGACCGCGATTTCGGACGCGGTCAGGCCCTCGATCCCCAGCAAATGCCGGTGCGCGAACCCCTCGAAGGGTGCGGGCGGCATCGCGCGGGCGGGACCGGTCATCGGGCCGGGACTATAGGCCGGTGGCCTTGTGGCGACAAGCGGTCCGGCGGTCGGCTAGAGTCGCCTCTCCAAGAGGGAGAAATCCGCGTGGACGACGCCTGGCGGATCATGCAGCAGCGCCTCGATTGGGTTTTTTCCCGGCGAATCGCCTTCGTCATGGGCGCGACGCGATGGGGCACGGCGCTGGTCGAGCGCGCCCTCGATGCGCACCCCGAAATCGCCGCCAAGGGCGAAGGGCGGATCGCCGAAACCATCCTGCCGCTGATGGGCCAGGCGGTCGGCCACTACCGCCGGCGGCTGGAGGAAGCGAAGGCCGAATGCGAACGCGCCGGGTTGCCGTTCACCGCGCCGGCGCTGGACGCGGGCGACGGCCTGCATCTCGCGCGCGTCGCGTTCGGCCTGGCGCTCGCGCGCTACGCCGGATCGAAGCCGGCGAAATGCCTGGTCGAGCGCACGCCCGAACACGCGCTCGCGCTCGCCGAGCTGGAATCCTTGGCGCCCGGCGCCTATTACGTCCACGTGGTGCGCGACGGCCGCGACGAAGCGGTGGCGGCGTGGGACCGCGGCCTCGGAACCGAAGGCAACGCCTTCGCCCGGCGCCATCCGTCGTTCGCCGATTTCGCCGAAACCTTCGCGCGCCGCTGGACCGGCGCGGTGGCGGCGGCGCGCACGTTCGGCCGCGCGCACCTCGACCATTTCATCGAGATCAAGAGCGAACACCTGCTCGACCGCCCGACGCCGACGCTTTCGCGCCTCTGTCGCTTCCTCGGCGTCGACTGGCGCGAGAGCCGCATCGCGCCGTGCCTCGAGGCGGCGGCGGATTTTTCCCCCGACGGCGCCGGCGGATTCTGGCGCGAACGCTTCGACGCCGCGGCGCGCGCGGCGTTTCGCCGCCACGCCGGCGAAATGCTCAAGCTGTTCGATTACGAGGATTGAGTTTGACTATCCCGCGCGGGGATTCGCCCGCGCGATTCGATCCAGCGCGCCCTGCAGGATGTAGGCCGCCGCCATCTTGTCCACCACCTCGCGCCGCCGCGCCCGGCTCATGTCGGCTTCGTCGATCAAGACCCGTTCGACCGCGGCCGACGACAGCCGCTCGTCCCAGAACGCGAGCGGCAGGTCGCACGCGCCGAGCAGGTCCTTGGCGAACTGGCGCACCGCCTGGCAGCGGGGCCCCTCGCGTCCGTCGAGCGCGACCGGCAACCCGACCACAAATCCGCCGACGCCGTGCTTGGCGACCAGTTCCCCGATGCGCGCGAGGTCGGCGGCAAGCCGCGTCCGCCGAATCGTTTCCATCGGGCTCGCCACCATCCGGCGCGCGTCCGACAGCGCGAGCCCGATGGTTTTCGTCCCGACGTCGAGGCCGAGCACGCGGGCCTCGCCTTTCAGGCTCGCCGCCAGGGCTTCGAGGGGAATAACGGGCATGCCGGGGCAGTGGTGGGCGGTGGGGGCAAGTGGCCAAGCGCGGGTGACACGTATATTATAGGCTCCATAATATCGGAGCGCGGCGCGCCGGGAAACTCAGGTCCCGCCGGCCGCGGAGCATAGTGGTCAGCGCGAACGCCCGATTGGCCGATTCTCCGCCGGATGCCGGCGACGCCCTGGTCGCCGCCCGCGCGTGGATCCTGGGCATCCTGCTGGCATCGGGCGCGCCGTCGCCGGCCGGTGCCGTCGAGATTTTCCGGGGCGTCGAGCTGGGGGCGGCTTCCGGCCTCCACCTCGCGATCAAGGACACGCCCGTGTTCGATACGCCCGAGCGCGCCGCGGCGTCGGCCCCGGAGAAGGGCAAGGCCGCCGCCAAGGACAAGGGCAAGGAAAAAGACAAAGACAAAGACAAGGGTAAGGCGGGCCCCAAGAAAGCCGACGATTTGAAAAAGGGCGACGAAGTCAGCGTGTTCGGCAAGTCCGGTTCCTGGCTCGCGGTGCAAAAGGGGGACGTGAAACTCGGCTTCGTCGCGGCGGACGCGGTGCTGCCGATCCTCGACGGCACGCTGGCGCGCGAGATTGCGGGATCGCTCGCCGCCGGCGGCCACGACTGCCGCTACACGATCCGCTTCGAGGGCCGGACCGAGGTCGAGATCGGCTCCGGCCGGCTCGCCGACTACAGCGCGTCGTTCGCCTGCGGCCGGGGAAGCGCGCGCTTCAGTTTCGAGGCGCCGATGTTCATGAGCGAAATGCCCCACCAGGGCGGGCCCCGGCCGGTCTACCAGATCGCCCTCGACGTGCTCGGCGTCTCGCCCGATCCCGACCAGGCGTTCTCCACCATCCTGTTCTATGATCGCGACAAGGGCGAGGTCGCGGTGGAAACCGCGTGGCCGGCGGAATGGCTGGCCAAGACCAAGCCGGCGCCCCGGCGCGTGGCGCGCAAGGCCAACGGGCCGATGGCCGACGAAATCGCCGCCGCGCTCGCCGCCGCCGCCGAATTGACGCTCGCCGCCTGGGGCCCGAAGCCGTGGGAGGCGATCGCCAAGCGCTAGGACGGTTGCCGCCGCCGCGCGCCGGGTGATACTTTCGCCGCCCGTTTCCGCCGTTCCAGGTCATCCCCCATGGCGCTTACCCGCGATCAAGTCCGGACCATCGCGTTCCTCGCCCGCATCCGCGTCAAGGACGAGGATCTCGACGCCATGGCCAGGGAAATCTCCGGCATCCTCGCCTGGATCGAGCAGTTGAACGAGGTCAAGACCGAGGGCGTCGAGCCGATGACCTCGGTCGCCGACATGACGCTGAGGCTGCGCGCCGACAAGGTCGACGACGGCGGCATTGCCGCCGCCGCGCTCAAGAACGCGCCCGAACCGGCGGAAGGCTTCTACGCGGTGCCGAAGGTGGTGGAATGATACCAACGGCCACAATCGTTTTTTCGCGGCCGTTGGCCGCCGCGACTGCGGCGGCGCGCCCTATGGCGCGAAAGTCAAGGCGACCGGAGGTCGCCGCCCGGCGACTGAGGGGGCCTTCGATCGTTAACGATCGAAGGCCATTACCATGAGCGCGCTCACCGACCTCGATATCGCCGGGGCGCTGGCCGGGCTCGCCCAGCGCCAATTTTCCGCCGTCGAACTGGCGCAGGCGCACCTCGCGGCGATGGCGAAGGCGCGCGCGCTCAACGCCTTCATCGTCGAGACGCCGGAGCTGGCGCTCGCCCAGGCCGCCGAATCGGACAAGCGCCGGCTCGCCGGCAGGGCGCTCGGGGCCCTCGACGGCCTTCCGCTCGCGATCAAGGACCTGTTCTGCACCGAAGGGGTGCAGACCACCGCCGCCTCGAACATCCTCAAGGGCTTCGTCCCTCCTTACGAATCGACCGTGAGCGCGAACCTGAAGCGCGCCGGGGCGGTGTTCGTCGGCAAGACCAACCTCGACGAATTCGCCATGGGTTCGTCCAACATCACCTCAGCCTTCGGTCCGGCGAAGAATCCGTGGGGACCGCCCATGGGCCGCGTCGGCAACAAGGAACTGGTTCCCGGCGGCTCGTCGGGCGGCTCGGCGGCGGCGGTCGCGGCCGGGCTCGCGCTCGGCGCCACCGGCACCGATACCGGCGGCTCGATCCGCCAGCCCGCGTCGTTCTGCGGCATCGTCGGGCTCAAGCCGACCTACGGGCGCTGCTCGCGCTTCGGCATCGTCGCGTTCGCGTCCTCCCTCGACCAGGCGGGGCCGATGACGCGGACCGTCAAGGACGCGGCGCTCATGCTTTCGGCCATGGCCGGGCACGATCCCCGGGATTCGACCTCGGCCAACGTGCCGTGCCCGGATTTCGCCCAGGCGGTCGACCGGCCGGTCAAGGGCCTGCGCGTCGGCATCCCGAAGGAATACCGGCTCGACGGCATGCCGGCCGAGATCGACGCCCTTTGGCGCAAGGCGGAAGACTGGTTCCGCGCGCAAGGATGCGAAGTCGTCGAGGTGTCGCTGCCGCACACCCGCTACGCGCTCCCCACCTATTACATCGTCGCCCCGGCGGAGGCGTCTTCCAACCTCGCGCGCTACGACGGGGTGCGCTTCGGGCTGCGCGTCCCGGGCGAAACGCTCGACGACATGTACATGAACACCCGCGCCGCGGGCTTCGGCGCCGAGGTCCGCCGGCGCATCCTGATCGGCACCTACGTGCTGTCGGCCGGCTACTACGACGCCTATTACCTGAAGGCGCAGCAGGTGCGGACCCTGATCGCGCGCGATTTCCGCGCCGCGTTCGAGGACGTGGACGCGATCCTGGCGCCGACCGCGCCGTCGCCCGCGTTCGCGCTGGGCGAAAAGATGGACGATCCGGTCGCCATGTATCTCAACGACGTGTTCACGGTGCCGGCGAGCCTGGCCGGCCTGCCCGCGATCTCGGTGCCGGCGGGCCTGAGCGCGAACGGCCTGCCGCTCGGCCTCCAGGTGATCGGCCGCGCCTTCGACGAGGAAACGGTGCTGCGCGCCGGGGCCGCGATCGAGCGCGCGTCGGCGTTCGATGCCCGCCCATCCCAGGTGGGGCGGAGATAGGCGGACGCGTTACCGGATCGGTTTCCAGATCCTCCGATCGGTGATCCAAACGAATTGATCGCCGACGGACGTTTCGCCCCGGCGTTCCCATCCCGCGCCGCGCTTTCGGACGATAAGAAGCGCGCATCCCAGTTTCGCGATGCCGGTCAGCGGCCCTTGGAGACGGGGCATGCGATGGACATGGTTGGGGCGTTCGCTGGCCCGCATAAGAACACACTAAGAACATCGTGTCAAGAATATTTTCATTAAAAATAAAAAATATGGACAATATAGATTTCATAGGATATATAACCCATAAATCAGCCCGTTCGTGGCTCCGGTCCGGGCAAAGCGGAGAGTCCGGGCCCATGAATAAAAAGCGGGGCCGGCCCGACGGTTCGGGAAAAAGGCCGGAAAAGAAAAGGAAAATGGAAACATGCCTACAAATGCCTACAGGAATCAGGTGGTTTCCAGGAATATCAAATACTTAAGCCTGATTTACCCGGTGCCGGCGTGGCGCAATGTGCGCTTGGGCTGCGCCAAGGCCGTGCGAACCCGTGTCCGGGCGCTCGGCGCGGGCTTCGCGGCGCATCGACTCATCCATGCCCGGGGCGCTACAAACCCCGGCGAAGGATCCGTTTCATGAATTACCGCATCCAGGGCGAAACCGGCGAGTGGGAGGCGGTGATCGGCCTCGAGGTCCACGCCCAGATCATTTCCGAGTCCAAACTTTTTTCCGGCGCGGCGACCGCGTTCGGCGCCGAGCCCAACACCCAGGTGTCGCTGGTCGACGCCGGCTTTCCCGGCATGCTGCCGGTTCTCAACGAACGCTGCGTCGAGCAGGCGGTACGGACGGGCTTGGGTTTGAAGGCCAAGATCAACCTGGTTTCGGTGTTCGAGCGGAAGAACTATTTCTACGCCGACCTTCCCGCCGGTTATCAGATTTCCCAGTACAAGCATCCGTTGGTGGGCGAGGGCACCGTGATCCTCGACATGCCCGACGGCACCAGCCGGAGCGTCGGCATCGAGCGCCTGCACATGGAGCAGGACGCGGGCAAGTCGCTCCACGACCAGGATCCCAAACGCTCGTTCATCGACCTCAACCGCTCCGGGGTCGCGCTGATGGAAATCGTTTCCAAGCCCGATCTGCGCGCGCCGGAGGAGGCGGGCGCCTACCTGCGCAAGCTCCGCTCGATTTTGCGTTACCTCGGCACCTGCGACGGCAACATGGAGGAAGGCTCCATGCGCTGCGACATCAACGTCTCGGTGCGCAAGCCCGGCGAGCCCTTGCGCACCCGGGTCGAGGTCAAGAACGTGAATTCGGTCCGCTTCGTCATGCAGGCAATCGCGCACGAAGCCGAACGCCAGGTGCGCGTGTGGGAAGAGGGCGGCACCATCGTCCAGGAAACCCGGCTCTACGATCCGGGCAAGGGCGAAACCCGGCCGATGCGGGCGAAGGAATTCGCCCACGACTACCGCTATTTTCCCGACCCCGACCTGCTGCCGCTCAAACTGTCGCGCGAATACGTCGATACCATCGCCGCGACGCTCCCCGAACTGCCCGACGAGAAGAAGGAGCGCTTCATGCGCGATTACGGGCTTTCGGCCTACGACGCGGGCGTGCTGGTGGTCGAGCGCGAGACGGCGGATTATTTTGAAAAAGCCGCTCGCGGGGGAAAAGAAAAGCCCCGCGACGCCAAGCAGGTCGCCAACTGGACCATTACCGGCCTGTTCGGGCTGCTGAACGCCAAGGGCCTTGCCATCGGCCAGAGCCCGATTTCGGCCGACCATCTCGGCCGGCTGGTCGACCTGATCGCCGACGGCACCATTTCCGGGCGCATCGCCAAGGACGTGTTCGTGTTGATGGCCGAAAGCGGCAAGGATCCGGCCGACATCGTCGCCGAAAAGGGCCTGCGCCAGATCACCGACACCGGCGCGATCGAGGCCGCGGTCGATCAGGTGATCGCCGCCAACCCGGACAAGGCGGCCGAGGTCAAGGGCGGCAAGGAGAAGCTGCTCGGCTGGTTCGTCGGCCAGGTGATGAAGGCGACCGGCGGCAAGGCCAACCCGGGCCAGGTCAACGAGATCTTGAAGAAGAAGCTGACGGGGGGCACGCCGTGATCTGCGAAATGAAACCGCTCGCGTGCGATCCGAAGAATATCGCCGGCATGTCGGAGCGTCTGATCGTCAGCCACTACGAGAACAACTACGGCGGCGCGGTGAAGCGCCTCAACGCGATCCGCGCGCAACTGGCCGCGCTCGATTTCGCGACCGCGCCCAACTTTGTCGTCAACGGCCTGAAGCGCGAGGAACTGATCGCCGAGAACTCGATGATCTTGCACGAACTGTTTTTCGAATGTTTGGGCAAGGGCGGCGGGCCCGAGGGCGATGCGGCCGCCGCGCTCGCGCGCGATTTCGGGTCGGTCGATCGCTGGCGGGCGGAGTTTTCGGCGATGGGCAAGGCCTTGGGCGGCGGGTCGGGCTGGGTGCTGTTGACCTATTCGCCGCGCGAGCAACGGCTGATCAATCAATGGGCCGCGGACCACACCCACGTGCTCGCCTCGGGCCGGCCGATTCTCGCCCTCGACATGTACGAGCATTCCTATCACATGGACTACGGCGCCAAGGCCGCCGCCTACGTCGACGCCTTCATGGCCGCGATCCATTGGTCTAATGTCGGCGCCAAGTTCCGCGCCGCCGCCGGGCCGTGACGGAGGGCTTCCGATGATCGATCTTTACACCTGGAGCACCCCCAACGGGCGGAAAGCGTCGGTCATGCTCGAGGAATTGGGGTTGGCCTACGAGGTTCATCCCATCGACATCAACGCCGACGAGCAGTTCCAACCCTGGTTTCTCAAGATCGCGCCCAACAACCGCATCCCGGCGATCGTCGATCGCGACGGGCCGGACGGCAAGCCGCTGTCTTTGTTCGAATCCGGCGCGATCCTGATCTATCTCGCCGACAAAACCAACAGTCCGCTGTTGCCCAAGGAACCGCGCGCCCGCGCGATCACCATCCAATGGCTGATGTGGCAGATGGGCGGCGTCGGACCGATGTTCGGCCAGGCGCATCACTTCCTCAAGTTCGCCAAGGAAGACGTGCCCTACGGCAAGAAACGCTACCACGACGAAACCAAGCGGCTTTACGGCGTGATGGACCGGCGGCTCGCCGAGGCCGCCTACCTCGCCGGGGATAACTACAGCATCGCCGACATCGCGACCTATCCCTGGGTCGCGCGCCACGAGTTCCATCAGGTCGATCTGGCCGAGTTCCCCAACGTCCGGCGCTGGTACGAAACCATCGGCAAGCGTCCGGCGGTGATCAAGGGCATGAAGGTGCCGGAGGCGGCGGGCTCGCGCGCGCCGAGCGCCAAACCATGAGCGACCTGCTCGAAGATCCGGGCGTCAAGCGCGTGGTGGCGGCGCTCGCGGCCGCCAAGCAGCCGACCGACGTGTTGACGTTGAAGGAAACCGCGGCGACGGCGAAAGCCGCGGCCAAGGCGATCGGCTGCGAGCTGGGCGCCATCGTCAAGAGTCTCGTGTTCCTGGTCGGCAACCGCTTCGTGCTCGCCCTGGTCGCGGGCGACCGTACCTGCGTGCCGGAGAACGTGGCCCGCGCGCTCAACCTGAAGGGAGACGTGCGCCTCGCCCAGCCGGGCGAGGTGCGCTTCGCCACCGGCTTCGCGCCGGGCGGCGTCGCGCCGGTCGGGATCGCGCGCAAGCTGCCGTGCGTGCTCGATCGCAGCCTCAAGCGCTTCGACAACGTGTTCGCGGCCGCCGGGCATCCCCATTGCGTGTTCCCGACCACGGTCGAGGCCTTGAAGGACATGACCGGGGCGATCGTCTCCTACAGCATCGTGGCGGAGAGCGAAGCCGCGGCGCCGCCGGCGGCCGCGAAGAAGAAATGAGCGGCGGCGCCATCCGCGAGGGCCGTTGAACGGGCGCGCCCGGCCCGCTATGTAAGGGGTCTGCCGGAAGGGTGGGTGAGTGGCTTAAACCAGCGGTTTGCTAAACCGTCGTACGGTGGTAACGCCGTACCGAGGGTTCGAATCCCTCCCCTTCCGCCATTTAACTGCATTTTATGCAATAAATACAAACACTTATATATTTTAAAATAGTATCTACCCATCCTTCTACCCATCCAAGAGGGGGCCATAAGGGGGCGGGGGATTTTCGGAAATTCGGGGCGGTTCTGTCCGTCAGCAGCTGGGCTGCGACCGCTCGCTTTGACGTTCCTCGCTGCGCTCGCAGGGCTTAGCGGGCGCTACGTGGGCCGGTGGCTGGCGGTAGGAAGGTTGTGCTGCATCCTCAGCAAGACGCGCCACGCCCGAGAGGACGGTCAGCACGTCGAACACGCGCAGGATGGCAAGCAGGGCTTCCATGCCGGGACTGTAGCACACGCAGGCGCGGTTCGCTCGAACCCGTATATAAATCGCTAGCGGATTGATTCTGTGAAACTATTTTACGCCTGCTCCGTTACGCTTTCGTGAGCATTCTGACCACCCGTTCAGGTATCCCGAGCGCAAGCAGCATGGCGCGCCGCCCCCGTCGCCTGTAGGCCCGCTGCCGACACGCACCGGAACAAAATCGGGCTCGGCACCTCTTGGCAGCGAAGGGCTGACTACAGGTTCGGCATTTTCTTTTTCGCTTCATTCGTTCGCCTTCGTCGAGGCGCGCTTGGCCTTGAGGGCCGCGCGCCCCTGACTTCAAACGAAACTCCTCTCCCTAATCCTTACTTCCTTGGAGACATCTTACTGTTAGGAGATGGTCAGTTAGTGCAAGACCTGGCCTTGCCTACCGCTGCAAGACCTGGCCTTGCACCGCTTCCGCATGGGGAGCGCCATTGACCAGCGGCGGGTTGTGGAGGACGTACCGATTGGACGCCCAGCCGCCTCGCTGGCGAACACGACGTTCCAGCGTGACATAGCCGAGTTTTCGCAACGCCATGACGTGCTGGCCGATGGCTTGGCGGGAGACGCCAAGATGCGCGGCGATTTTCGCTTGCGAGGGCCAGCATTTTCCCTCGCGGTCAGCGTAAGCCAATAGCACGTTCAACACCCGATACGTCCGATCCGAAATTCGGCCGTCTTCGGTGGTCGCAAGCGGAACCAGCGAGAAGCGCCCCCGGCTAGGCGCTGCCTCTGAGGAAACGTGCACGCCGGTCATGTGTCGGAAACCTTGCCGGGGTCAATTTCACCTCCGGTTTTGCGCGTAGGAAACGTGCACGTTTTTTTAGAGGCGTTTCGGAGGCAGTCGATTGGCAGCCTTCCCGCCAGGGCCTCCATCGCCGCCCAGGATCGAGCGGCGGCGAAAAATGCGGACCGGCAACGGGCGGAGCAGAATCTTTGCGGCTTGCCCCGCCCGCCGGGAACGAAACTAGCGTCGCACCAGAGGCAGTTCATGCCGCCTCCGGTTCCTGCCCATCGGCGGCCACGATTCGGACCACGGACCGCAGGACGTAGCGCGCGTGCGTGCCTGAGAACGGCGGGCCGTGGCGCTCATGGACGGTTTCGATTTGCAGGCCGTACTCGCGGCGAAGGTTGTGGACGTATCCCGACCAGCGCGGGCCGGGATGGTCTATCGGGGTGCAGCCGCGAGCGCCGGCCTTGACCAGCTCTAACAGCGCCCAGGCGTCGCGCCCGCGCGGGGCGATGATGCGCTCGGGCTGGTCCGGGTCGGCGACGATAGCCTTGATTGCGACACGCTCGGTCATCGCTCGCCTCCCTGGCCGATGCCGGCGAGTTCGGCCACCAGCGCCGCGCGGGCCAGCGGAAGGCGATGGCGGACGGCCAGCAGCCGCGCGGCCAGCGAAAACCGCTGGTCGCGGGCCTCGATCCAGGCGAGCAGGGGCAAGATTTCGAGATTGCGCCGGATGCGGCGCGGGCGTATTTTCCTCACGTTCGATTCCTTTCATAGGGGTTCGGACAATCTTTCGCCCCGTCGGCGTTCCAGCGCCGGCGGGGTTTTCCTTTCGGGTCATGCGGCGGGCCGCGTTTCAAGGCGCGGGAGGTTTTCGAGCCAAGCGCGCAGGTCATCGGCTAAAATGACACTGCGGAAGCCGCGTTTACGGGCTATCAGCGCGCCCGATTTGAACGCGGCGTAAAGGCTGGTTCGGCTCTGCCCCGAAACCGCGACGGCCTGGGCAACGGTGTACGCGAGCGGTTCAATCTGCATGTTCCCTCCAATCCAGCGGCACGTCGCCGCGTTGGAGGGAAAATTTAATAAAAATCTGAGGCTGATGGCATCAACGGCAGTTCGCGTTTTTTTTCTGACTCGCGTTGATCGCCTCGATTAGCGGCTGCACAAGGTTGCTTGCGTTAAGGCGCGCGGCGAGGTGCGCAACCGCCCTTCCTTTGGTTTGATCCTGGAAACGGGCTACGCGGATCGGACGTGCAAAATCTCCCCCATCGCGGTTGGGCAAGGCGGCATGTGCGAGTTCGGTAAGAAATCCGCAAAACCCCACGTTTTTTTCCGATGGCTTCCGATCCGTTTGCTTGGCTACCATCCAAAGCCGCATCGCGCAAAGCGCGAACATTTGGACCGGATCGAGACGATAGGTCCAGTTTGCCTTGACCTTTCCGCGCCGCCCCGCGAGTCCGAGCTTGTTGATAGCCTCGCGCGCCGACAATTCGATCAACTGAAGGTCTTGGGAAAGGTCGCCGGGCACTTCTTCTTTGGAGAATTCTTCGCGGCGGAGGCCTATAAGGCGTGGGATTGCAGCAAGGGCACGGTCGGCTTCTGGTGCATCAGCCGATTCGTCGCGGCCCCAATGGGCATGAAGCAATCCCTCGTAGGCTTCCACTTTTTCGAGCGCTCGGCGAAGTAACGCAGCGTGCCTTGCAACCGCTTCCAGCTGTCGACGGGCTTCTGTTGGCGTCGCGATTCTTGCTCGGGCTTCTTTGCGGACAAAATCGCAAATATCACGCGCCACCTTCTCAGCGACTGGCGCAAGGTCGGCTTGCAAGCCAAGTATACCGACCGCCTTCTTAACGTAAATGTCCATGACTGCGCCCTCCGCTCGGGCTCCGCAAAGGACCGGCGGGGAAACGCGGTGCGGTGCCGCGCGCGTCGGGGATCAGCCTATCCCCGCCGAAGGGTAATTTTAGCCTCGTTTTCGCCTCGATATGAACCCTGCCGATGGGCCGGGTCGTGGTAAACTTTGCGGATGGACGAGCAAAGTTTCCGGATTGGGTTGACCGCCGGTCTCGCCGTCGTCTTGGCCCCGTATTTCACGCGCTTCCAAAAATGGATGCACGATAAAATGTACGGGGGCGCTGAAAGGTTAGCCGTGAAGGTGATCCACCGGGTCTTGTGACCCGAGGAAATACTGGGGATGTAGCCATGAAAAAATATCTTCTGGTCTCCATCGCGGTCGTGGTAACCGCCGCCCTATCAGGGGCCGCATCAGCCGGTGTTATCACCGAATGTGGCGCAATGAATGGAAAGGCGTATTATTTCCAGAACCAGCTTGTGCCAAAACTCAAGGGTGGAGGTGAATGGACCGACGATAAAATCAGTGGCGGCCAAACCATCCTGGTTATGGAGGGTGACAAACCGCGCATCTTGTATAGGGACAGCGTTGGTTTGAAAGATAGCGTGGCGGAGGGTGGCAAGGCGATTCTTGTGGGGAATGGTCCCGGCCATTTTGTCGTCATTGTCATGTATGGCGGCGCTATCGAAGTTTATCATTTCCGCCTGGACGAGAACGGCAACGGCGAGGTTCTCCTGAGTTCCATTAAACACGACGCGCTGGTCAGAAAAAGTTCGCTGATGCGCGCGGAGTGCCGGTCGCCCTGGAAAAAATGATCCGACTTGTCGTGTTTTTTTTCGCGGGCGCGCTTCCCACGGCCGCCCTCGCGGAAATCTCCGGCCCGGTGCAGGTGAAGGACGGCGATACCATAGAAATTCACGGCGAGCGCATACGCCTGTATGGAATTGACGCACCCGAAAGTCGTCAGACTTGCAACAGGTACGGCGGGGAATGGCGCTGCGGGATTGAGGCAACTCAGGCCCTTGCGGACAAGGTTGGCTCCGATCCGCTAGAATGTTCCCCGAAAGACAGGGACCGCTACGGGCGCACCGTCGCTGTTTGCCGGCTCAATGGCGAGGACTTGAACGCCTGGATGGTGAGTGAGGGCTGGGCGATGGCTTATCGGCACTATTCGCTGGACTACGTTGCCGCTGAGGATGCTGCAAGGGAAGCAAAGCGCGGGATATGGGCGTCAGAGTTTCTCCCGCCGTGGGAGTGGAGGCGCTCTCAAAAAAACTAGGAGGCACATATGGGTTCTGATATCGGGGATTGGCTTTGGTTCGCCACTTTTATTGCGATCATCGGTATTCCATTTTGGAAAATGTATGACAAGACGGGAATCAACAAGGGCTGGTTAATCACCCTACTTGTGCCCATCGCTGGTTATTCTCTGCTTTTGCTGGTCCTAGCTGTTTCAAAGTGGCCCCATGCGAAGGAGAGCGCATAATGGGAACCTTCAGCCTATGGCATTGGATCATCCTATTGCTCATGTTTGTTGTTCCAAATCTGCCGCTATTTTGGATTCTAAAGAAAGCGGGTAAGTCCAGATGGCAATTCGTTCTGGCCTGCATCCCTCTGGTCAATGTTATTTGGCTGTGGGTCTTCGCGTTCGCCTCGTGGCCAACTCTGGAAGCCGATAAGTCGAAGGCTTAACCAGGTGCTATCTGATCTCGACATCTACCATTCCGCCAAGCTACTGATTGACCACCACGGCAGGGACGCGCCGATCCGTGCGGCCATGCGGGCTGATGAATTACTGGCGGCGGGAGATATGGACGGCGTTTCTGTTTGGAAGCGAATTGTTAAGGCGATTGACAGTTTACTTGCCGATAAATTACCTAACGATACACGTCCGCACTAACCATCTGGCGGTCACAGTCTGAGCTTTCACGCGCGACGTTTTCCATGCATAGGGACAACCTTCGCGCCCTTCTCAGGCTTGGCGACGGTGCCGCAGTAAATGGCCCAATCCTCCATCAGGCGGGCGCGCTTCTCGAACATATCGCCGCGCCGATAGGCGGCCTCAACCTTGTCGCCGATGGCGTGAGCCAGCGCGGCCTCGGCAACGTCGCGGGGGTAATTCGTTTGCTCCGCGCACCAATCGCGGAACGTGCTGCGGAACCCGTGCGGCGTGATGTTCTCGCGCCCCATGCGCTTCAAGAGCGCGAGCAGGGCGTTGCTCGAAAGCGCCTTGCCGCGCTTCCAGCCGGGGAACACCAGTTCGCCCTCGCGGGTCTTGTGGAGCGCCTTCAGGATGGCGAGCGCGGGCGCGGACAGGGGAACGCGATGCTCCCGGCCCGCCTTGATCCGGTCCGCCGGGATGGTCCAAACGCCGTTGTCCAGGTCGATTTCGTCCCATCGCGCGCCGATGATTTCGCTGGTCCTCGCGGCCGTCAGGACCAGGAACCGAAACGCCAGCGCGGCAACGCCCTCTTGCTCCCGCAGCGCGGCCATGAAGGCCCCCACGTCGGCATAGGGCAGCGCCGGATGATGGGTCACCTTCCGCACCTTGACCGGGCTCGGCAGCAGCTTGGACAAATGCCCGCGCCATTGCGCCGGGTTCTCTCCCGTCCGCAATCCCCGCGCCTTGGCCCAATCGAGAACCGCCTCGATCCGCCCGCGCACCCGCGAGGCGGTTTCGGGCTTTTTCTTCCAGACGGGTTCCAGCACCTTGAGAACGTGCCCGACGTTGACCGCCGCGACGGGCAATTTGCCGATGACGGGGTAGGCGTAGGTTTCCAGGGTGTTCGGCCATTGCTGGCGGTGCTTCGGGTTGCGCCAGGAATCGGCATGGGCCGCGATGTAGGCTTGCGCCGCTTGCTCGAACGTTAGCGCGCTGGCCTTCTCAACGGCGATTTTGGCTCTGGATTCGTGCCGGGCGTCTATGGGGTCTATCCCCGCCGCAATCAGCTTGCGGGCGTCCTGGGCCTTCACGCGGGCCTCGGCCAGGGAAACGTCTGCGAGCGCGCCCAGGCCCATGTCGCGCCGGCGGCCATGCAGCCGGAATCGCAGAAGCCAAGATTTCGAGCCCACGCGCGAAACCTGAAGGTAGAGGCCGTTCCCGTCGCCGTGGAGGCCGGGGGTCTTCGCCCGCGTGACTGCAAGGGCCGTGAGCGCCATTTTCCGCCTTCCTTTCTACCCATCCTCCTACCCATCCAGGCGCGCTGGATTGTACGAAACGGTGGCGGACAGTTCAAGACGAATAGGGACGAAAAGCCTTATAAAAGGCCATTTTCACGGGATGGGTAGGGATGATGCAGAACGGCCCGAAACAGGGTGTTGGCGGACTCCCCTTCCTCCAATTCCTTCCTATCGAACGCTCTCCGTTCGATAGGTCATATCCGAAGAAGGCCCAAGAGAGAGCGGCGTTCGCACCGCCACCCCCACGCCGCACCAACCGCCGCCTAAGAAACCCGATCTGCATCACTTGCAGGCTGTTTCGACCGGAAGACCCGCCGCCCGCCATTCCGGAAATCCATCCTCCATGCGTCTGGCCTTGCGACCGTTCGCGCGCAATACGGCAATGGCCTCATAGGCCAGAACACAGTAGGGACCGCGGCAGTACGCGATAATTTCCGGATTCTTGGGCAAATCGCCTAACTTGCGTTTGAGGTTCTTGAGGGGAATGTTGATGCTCCCCGGAAGATGGCCGGCCGCATATTCATCCGGCGAACGGACATCGAGAACCGTAACCAAGCCTTCCTTCATGCGCAGCATCAGATCGTTGTGGGAAATGGGCTTCAAACCATCCTTTTCCCGGAAATAGCTGCGAACCAGACGATCGACTTCGGCCAAATGCCGCTCGGCCGTATGCCGCAAGGCGGCCAGCAACTTCAGAACATCGTCGTCGGAGAGTCGATAAAGAACATAGGGGCCTCTTTTGCGCGATACCACTAGACCCGAGCGGCGGAGCACCTGGAGATGTTGAGATGCGTTGGCGATGGACAGGTCGGCCGCCTTGGCCAATCCTTCGACATCGCGTTCTCCTTGCGCCAACAGTTCGAGGAGATTGAGCCTTTGCGAACTGGATAAAGCCTTTGCCACGATGGCAAACTGCTCGAACATCGATATCTTGGGTGGGATGTTCATCGGTACAATCACATTATTCAATTGGTTTCTTGATACCCTTGCGACCGGAAAGGGTCAACTCCGGTTTCAAAGGCTTCAGAATCCATACCGAACCGCCGCATAGACATTGCTGCCGTCCTCGAACTGACCGAAAAATGTGTGCTTTCGTTCGCCCGCGAAGATATTGGCGCCCGCTTCGAGCGTCACATGGTCATCGAACTTGTAGCTGGCCTTGGGCCGGACGTAGACGTCCCTGTCCGACGGCGAAAGGAAGATGAACAGCGACCATTCCAGGGTCTGGTTCATGGCGAGCCAGGTCAGCCTCTGCGTCAGGACATGGCGGTTTTCGTCCCTGGCCGGCGAACCGGAGGACAGCGAAGCCCGATAGGCCCCAAAATCGCGCATGTGTTCGAGATAGTACTGGAGCCCGAGAGTGACGTCCGGCGCCACTTCCCGCTCATAGCCGACGAGGACACGCACTTCGCTGTTGCGGATATTGGGATTGCCGCCCGATGTGTCCTCGGCCGAATGGTAGTAGCCGACCTCCGAGTTGGCGATCCCTCCCGCCATGGGGCCGCGCAAGGACGCGCCGAACACGGACAGACGGGGAAAGGTGGAGCGCCCAGTGACCGAGTCCGAGCCGGCCGGGCTCTTCCAGAAACCGTCATAAACATAAAGCGCTCCTTCGTAAGCGCCAAAGTTGCGGTAGAGCCGCGCCGTCCATTCGTCGTCCCGCCCCCAGGCGGTTGGGCGATCCTCCTGCACGACGGTATCGCGACCGGTGATCCGCCGTTGGGACGAGTTGAAATATGATATGCGCCGACCATCGATGAATCGGTCGGCATCGAAGCGGGGAACGTAGACCAAATCGAGATTCGCGACCTCGGAAAAGACCGAGAGTTTCATGGCGTCGGACGGCGCTTTCAGGTACTGCTCGGGGCGCCCCAGCAGGAAGGCGTTCCAGTCCTTGGGGAACAGATCGTTGACGAACAACAGGTCGCCGGTGCCCCAGGTGAGGATCTGGCGCCCGAATTTGACGTCAAGAAAGGAGGCCGGCGAGAACGTCGCGTGCGCCTCGCGCAAGTCGAGCGCCCCGGCGCCGTTCTCCAGGTCGATGCCATGGCCGTCGGCCAGGGGATCGTAGAGAAGGTCGGCCGCAACACGGAAAGAGACGGTTTTTACCCGCTGCTCCGCCTCGATCTCCAGGCGTGTTTCCGACAGCGCCGCATGTTGCTGCCGGGGATCGCGGTCCACCCACAGGGCGCCCCGGCCTTCAAGGAAGCCTCGCAACCTTGGGCCTTCATCGCGCCGCGGCGCGACAGCCGGTTTGTCCTTTGGGGCGGGGCCGGTCAATCCTTCCGGCAGCGCCGGTTCGGTTGCCGGGGCCAGTCCCGTCGGCAGGGCGGGTTCCTCCGCCGAAGCCTGGACAGTGAAAAACGCAACGATGCCCGCGACAAGAAGTCGCCTCACCGCAAAAGCCCCGCTGGCGCCTGGCGAAGGAAGCGTTCGGTGAAGATTTCCTCGGGCAGGCCGACGTCATAGGCGACATCCCGGTAGCTGACGGTGGTGGTGCCGCCCTTTTTCAGGTCGGACATGCTGGCCCTGGTCACTGTCGGCCGTCCCTGGATGGTGTCGACCGCCAGGGTCTTGTAGACGCGGTACTTGGCGCCGTTACGGTCGAAATACTCGGCCTGGATCGGCAAGAACGTCCCCTTGTGGATATGCATGTCGTAGTAGGAGAACTCAACCGTGCCCGCGTCTTTCGGACGGTTTCTCAGCACGTAGTAATGCTCGGTCGTCCCGACGAGTTCATGTTCATCGGCGTCGATGGATCGCCCGGAGACGTCCTCGTAGAAGAAATCCGAGCCCGCGAAGCTGGTGCGCTTGTCGGAGGCGGCGATGCGGCGGACCAGATCGAGGGCCGGCAGGAACAGCCAGCGGTCGTCGTCGCCGGTCTGATGCTTCC
>VGZQ01000023.1 GCA_016872535.1 Rhodospirillales bacterium
TCGGCGACGGCGAGCCGAAGATCGGCGCGCACGGCAAGCCGGTGCTGTTCCTGCATCCCAAGGATTTCCTCGGTACCTTGATCGAATTGGAAGAGGCGTGAGCGGCGATGAAATGGTACACGGCGCTTGCGATTTACACCGTCATCTGGTGGCTGGTTCTGTTCATGGTGCTGCCTTGGGGCAATCGCCCGATCGCGACCGAGGACGTGGCCAAGGGCCACGCCGCGGGTTCGCCCGAGCGTCCGCGCATCCTGATCAAGTTCGCGCTCACGTCGATCGTGGCGGCGGTTGTGTTCGCGATCGGCTATTGGGCCTACGTTTCCGATCTGATATCGATCCGTCGTTGAGCCAACTCGGCTTGTACCGCCGGCCCTTCCGGAGATATGATCGCTTCATGCGCACGCTCATTGCCTCCGCCGCGATTCTGTCCTTGTTTGCGCCCGCCGCCGGGGTGTTCGCGGCGTCGGCCAAGGGCTCGTCAGTCAAATTGAGCCGCAGCGAATGCAGCCGCATCGTCAAGCACCAGTCGAGCGCCGAATACAAGCCTGGCACCGACGCGCGCGGCAAAAAAGTCAAGGAAGCCGATCTGCCCGGCGGCAGCCCGATCAAGCTTCCCGAAACCATTTCCATCGATATCGGATTCGACCTCGACAAGAAATACGGCCTCGGTTCGGGCGGCAAATACACGGGCGAAAGCGTGATCGGTAAGGTCACGGTCAAGGGCGACAAGGTGTACTGGAACGACAAGCCGCTCGATCAGCGCGACCAAGCCGCTATCGCCGAAGCCTGCCGGCAAACCTACGGGACGAAAAAATAACCGATGCGCCTATCCCGATACTTTTTGCCCACCCTCAAGGAAAATCCGTCCGAAGCCCAGATCGTCTCCCACCGCCTGATGCTGCGGGCGGGGATGATCCGCCAGTCGAGCGCCGGCATCTATTCATGGCTGCCGCTCGGCTTTCGCGTGCTCGCCAACATCCAGCGCATCGTCGAACAGGAACAAGACGCCATCGGCTGCCAGCAGTTGCTGATGCCGACCATCCAGCCCGCGGATCTCTGGCGCGAAAGCGACCGCTACGATGCCTATGGGCCCGAAATGCTGCGTATCCGCGACCGCCACGAGCGCGACATGCTCTACGGCCCGACCAACGAGGAGCAAATTACCGACATCTTCCGCGGCTCGATCAAGTCGTATCGGGATCTGCCCAAGCTGCTCTATCACGTGCAGTGGAAGTTCCGCGACGAAATCCGCCCCCGCTTCGGCGTGATGCGCGGGCGCGAGTTCCTGATGAAGGACGCCTATTCGTTCGATCTCGATTACGCCGGCGCGCGCACTTCCTACAACAAGATGTTCGCGTGCTACCTGCGCACGTTCCAGCGGCTCGGGCTCAAGGCGATTCCGCTCGCCGCCGACACCGGCCCGATCGGCGGCGACCTCAGCCATGAATTCTTGATCCTCGCTGAAACCGGCGAATCGCAGGTATTCTGCCATCGCCAGCTGCTCGATTTCGCCTTACCCAACGCGGTGCCGGACGATCCCAAGGACTTGCAAGCCCTGGTCGACCGCTGGACCTCGGTCTACGCCGCGAGCGACGAGAAGCACGATCCGGCCAAGGGCGCCGCTCTGGGGGCTGATCTGGTCACCGCGCGCGGCATCGAGGTCGGGCATATCTTCTATTTCGGCACCAAGTACTCGAAGCCGATGAAGGCGATGGTCGCCGGACCCAAAGGCGAGGAAATCATGGTTGAAATGGGTTCCTACGGCATCGGTGTTTCGCGTCTCGTCGGCGCGATCATCGAGGCGTCCCACGATCTGGCCGGAATCGTCTGGCCCGAATCCGTCGCGCCGTTCCGTGTCGGGCTGATCAACCTCAAGAACGGCGATCCCGATTGCGACCGGGCGTGCGAGGAGATTTACCGCACCCTCGGCGAGCGCGGCGTGGCGACGCTCTACGACGACCGCGACCAGCGCGCGGGCGTCAAGTTCGCCGACATGGACCTGATCGGCCTGCCGTGGCAGCTGGTGGTCGGCCCGCGCGGGGTGAAAAGCGGCGTGGTCGAATTCAAGAACCGCAAGAGCGGCGAACGCCAGGAATTGAGCCGCGAGTCCGCGCTCGCCCGTCTCGTCGGCGACTGAGGCGGGGAAGGGAACGGCGCGTGTTCACCCGCTTCGAATGGTCGGTCGCCATGCGCTACCTGCGCGCGCGGCGCCAAGAAGGATTCATCTCCGTCATCGCTTGGTTCTCGTTGCTCGGCATCGCCCTCGGCGTCGCCACGCTCATCATCGTCATGTCGGTGATGAACGGATTCCGCCATGAACTGCTGTCGCGCATCCTCGGCCTCAACGGCCATCTCGGCGTCTATGGCCTAAGCGCGCCGCTGACCGATTTCGATGCCATGGCGCTCGCCGTGCGCAAGGTGCCAGGCGTCGTCTCCGCCACACCCATCGTCGAGGGCCAAGTGATGGCGACCGCGCGCGGTGCGGCGCGGGGTGCCCTGGTGCGCGGTATCCGACCCGACGACCTCGCCAAGCAAAGCCTGGTCGCCCGCAGCATCGTCGGCGGCGGGCTCGCCCAGTTCGAGGGGGAGGATGCGGTCGTGGTTGGCGCCCGGCTCGCCGACCGGCTCGGCCTAGCGGTCGGTGACCGCGTCACGCTCATTTCGCCGCAGAGCACGGCGACTGCGCTCGGCACCGTGCCGCGCATGCGCGCGTACCGGATCGTCGCCACCTTCAACGTCGGCATGTTCGAGTATGATTCCAGCTATGTTTTCATGCCGCTGAAAGCCGCGCAAATCTACTTCCGCGTGCCCGAGGCGGTCACCAACCTGGAAGTGTTCGTCACTGATCCCGACGATGCGCCGCGCGTCGGCGCGCACATCTTGGGCGCCCTGCAAGGCAAGGTCCGCATCCACGACTGGCAGCAGGCCAACTCCAGCTTCTTCAACGCGGTCCAGGTTGAACGCAACGTCATGTTCCTGATCCTGACCCTGATCATACTGGTCGCGGCGTTCAACATCGTTTCCAGCATGATCATGCTGGTCAAGGACAAGGGCCGCGACATAGCCATTCTGCGCACCATGGGCGCGACACGCGGCTCGATTATGCGCATCTTTTTCATGAGCGGGGCCAGCATCGGCGTCATCGGCACGCTCGCCGGATTCGTGCTCGGCGTCGCGTTCGCCCTCAACATCGAAGCGATCCGCCAGGCGATCCAGGGGCTGACCGGCGGCGAGCTGTTCGCCGCCGAAATTTATTTCCTCTCCAAGCTGCCGGCGCGCATCGACTGGTCGGAGGTGACGGCGGTGGTGCTGATGGGGCTCGGGCTTTCGTTCCTTGCCACCATCTATCCGTCCTGGCGCGCCGCAACCATCGATCCGGCCGAGGCCCTTCGTTATGAGTAAGACCGTCTTGCAGCTCGCCGAGGTCGTGCGTGTGTTCCGCCAAGGCCGCGATTCGCTCGCGGTGTTGAAGGGCGCCAACCTGTCGCTTCGCGCGGGCGAGATCGTCGCCCTGGTCGGTCCCTCGGGCGCGGGCAAATCGACGCTGCTGCACATCGCCGGGCTTTTGGAAAAACCGGACGAGGGCGAAGTGATCATCGCCGACCTCGCCTGCGGCGCCCTCGACGACGACGAGCGCACCCGGCTGCGCCGCGCCAACCTGGGCTTTGTCTACCAGTACCACCACCTGCTGCCCGAGTTTTCGGCGCTGGAAAACGTGATCGTGCCCCAGGCCATCGCCGGACTGCCGCGCGCCGAGGCGGAGTCCCGCGCGCGCGAACTGTTGGTCACGCTTGGCCTTGCTGAGCGCGCCAACCATCGTCCGGCGCGCCTGTCGGGCGGCGAGCAGCAGCGCGTCGCCATCGCCCGCGCACTCGCCAACGCGCCCGCCGTCCTGCTCGCCGACGAGCCGACCGGCAACCTCGATCCGCATACCGCCGACGAGGTGTTCGGTCTCTTGCTCAAACTCGCGCGCGGCGCGAATCTTGCCGCCTTGATCGCCACCCACAACGTCGATCTCGCCCGACGCATGGACCGAACGATTCGCCTGCACGACGGCGTGCTTGTGGATAATTAGATCGATTCGGGTGACTTCGCGCGCAGGGTGTGAAATCCTTTCCGCCCCATGCCGCACGCTTCGTTCGTCCACCTCCGCGTTCATTCCGCCTATTCCCTGTCCGAAGGCGCGATCCGCATCGACGCGCTGGTGAAACGCTGCCGTCAACTCGACATGCCGGCGGTCGCGGTCACCGACACCAACAACCTGTTCGGAGCGCTCGAATTCTCCCATTACGCGCGCGATGCGGGCGTGCAACCGATCATCGGCTGTCAACTCAACTTGACGCGCGAGGATCCGGCCGGCGCGCGCCCCGGTTTCGCTCCGGCAAGCGCGAGCGGCCCCGATGCCGACCCGTTGGTGCTACTGGTGCAAAGCGCCGCCGGTTATCGTAACCTGCTCAAGCTTGTGCGCATCGCCCAATTCGGACGGGAAGGGGGCGAAGCCCCGCTTAACCCGCAAGTCGGTCTCGACGATCTCGTCCGTTACGGCGAAGGACTCATTCTGCTCGCCGGCGGCGCGGCGGGACCGGTCGGCCGCCTGCTCGCCGCCGGACAAGTACCCGCCGCCGAAGCGCTGTTGCTGCGCCTCGCCAAGGCGTTTCCCGGCCGGCTCTATGTCGAGTTGATGCGCCACGGCACGCCGGAAGAAAAAGCGACCGAGGCGGGTTTTCTCGAACTCGCCTACCGGCACGGCCTGCCCCTGGTTGCGACCAACGAAGCGTTTTTTCCCGAACGCCGCATGTATGAAGCCCACGATGCGCTTCTCTGCATCGCCGCAGGCGCAACCCTTTCGGCGACCGAGCGACGGCGGGTGACGGCCGAACACTATCTCAAATCCCCGGACGAAATGCGGGCGCTCTTCGCCGACGTGCCGGAAGCCGTGGACAACACGCTCATCATCGCCAAACGCTGCGCCTTCATGGTCGAGAAGGTGGCGCCAATCCTTCCCCCATTCGATTGCGGCCCGGGCGTGAGCGAAACGGAAGGGCTCAAGATCCAATCTCACGCCGGCCTCGAAGCGCGCCTCAAGGCGAGCGTCTGGAAACCGGGCATGGACGAAGCGACGAAGGAGGCGGTCGCGCGCCCTTACCGGGAGCGGCTTGACTATGAACTCGGCGTCATCGCCAAGATGGGCTATGCCGGCTACTTCCTGATCGTCGCCGACTTCATCCGCTGGGCCAAGACGCAAGGAATTCCGGTCGGGCCTGGGCGCGGCTCGGGCGCGGGCTCGGTCGTCGCTTGGGCGTTGACCATCACCGACCTCGACCCGTTGCGCTTCGGGCTTTTGTTCGAACGCTTCCTCAACCCCGAGCGCGTGTCGATGCCCGACTTCGACATCGACTTCTGCCAGGACCGCCGCGACGAGGTGATCCACTACGTCCAGGAACGCTACGGCCGCGACCGAGTGGCGCAGATCATCACCTTCGGCAAGCTCCAGGCCCGCGCCGTGCTGCGCGACGTCGGCCGGGTGCTGGAAATGCCCTACGGCCAAGTCGACAAGCTCTGCAAGATGGTGCCGCACGACCCGGCCAAGCCCGTGACCCTCGACCAGGCGGTCGCCAAGGAACCGCTGTTGCAGAATGCCATTGACGAGGACCCCGCGGTCGAGCGGCTGTTCACCATCGCCCGCCAACTGGAGGGGCTTTACCGCCACGCGTCAACCCATGCCGGGGGCGTGGTGATCGGCGACCGCCCGCTCGACGAATTGATCCCGCTTTATCGCGATCCCAAGTCCGACCGACTGGTGACCGGATTCAATATGAAATACGTCGAGGAAGCCGGCCTGATCAAATTCGACTTCCTCGGGCTTAAGACGCTCACCGTACTCGCCGACGCGGCCAAGCTAGCGGAAAAGGAAAGCGGAACCAAAATCGACCTCGCCAACCTCCCGCTCGACGACGAAGCGACCTTCGCCATGCTCGCCAGGGCCGATACCACCGGGGTGTTCCAGCTGGAAAGCGCGGGAATGCGCGACGTGCTGCGCAACCTCAAGGCCGATACCTTCGAGGACATCATCGCTGTCGTCGCTCTCTACCGCCCGGGTCCTATGGGCAACATCCCGAGCTACATCCGCCGCAAGCACGGCCAGGAGAAGCCCGACTACCTCTATCCGACCCTGGAAGGGATCCTGAAGGAAACCTTCGGCATCATCATCTACCAGGAACAGGTGATGCAGATCGCCCAGGAATTAGCCGGTTTCTCCCTCGGCCATGCCGACCTGATCCGCCGCGCCATGGGCAAGAAGATCAAGTCGGAGATGGACAAGCAGCGCGAGGCGTTCGTCGAGGGCGCCCGCAACCGAAACGTGCCCGAGGCGCGCGCGCGCGACATCTTCGACCTGGTCGCCAAGTTCGCCGACTACGGATTCAACAAATCCCACGCCGCAACTTACGCGCTGGTCGCCTATCAGACCGCCTACCTCAAGGCCCATCACCCGGTCGAATTCCTGGCCGCGTCCATGACCCACGACATGGCCAATACCGACAAGCTCAACGTCTTCCGCCAGGAAGTGGATCGCATGGGAATTCGCTTGCTGCCGCCGGATGTGAACGCTTCCGAGACGCGTTTCTCGGTCGGGCGCGACGCCGATGGCAACCCGGCGATCCGCTACGCGCTCGCGGCGGTGCGCAACGTCGGCGCGGCAGCCATGGACGCGCTCGTCGCCGAACGCCGCGCCAATGGGCCGTTCCGCGACCTAGCCGATTTCGCCCGGCGACTCGATCCCAAGGTCGCCAACAAGCGCGCGCTCGAAAACCTCGCCCGCGCCGGGGCGTTCGATGGCCTCAACCCCAACCGACGCCAGACCTTCGAAGGGATCGAGGAGATCCTGCGCCACGCCCACGCCGCCAACGAGGAGCGGGCCAGTTCGCAAATCTCGCTCTTCGGCGGGGGCGGAGATATGGCTCGGGCCAAGATCGTACTGCCCGACGTCGCCGATTGGCCGCCCATGGACCGCCTCGGCCACGAATTCGAGGCGATTGGGTTTTACCTTTCCGCCCATCCGCTCGACGCCTACCGCCGCACGCTGGCGCGGCTTTCGGTCCGCCCCATCGCCGAAGTCGCCGCCGATCCCGAACCGGGCCCGGTCCGGCTTGCCGGCACGGTGATCGGTAAGAAAGAGCGCACCTCGGCCAAGGGTAACCGCTACGCTTTCGTCCAATTTTCCGACATGACCGGGGTGTTCGAAGCGGTGGTGTTCGCCGAAACCCTGGCCGCGTCACGCGGGCTTCTGGAGGTCGGCCGCTCGCTGCTGGTGCGTGCCGCCGTCCAGGTAGAAGGGGAAAGCTTCCGGCTCACGGTCCAGGGCCTGGAGTCCCTGGAGGAGGTCGCGGCCCGCACCGCCGCCGGTATCCGCATCGTGGTTGCCACCCCGAACGCGATCGCCCCAATCGGCGAGATCATCGCCGGCAGGCGGGGAGGAAACGGTAACGGCAATGGGCGCAAGGGACGGGTCAAACTGGTGTCCCGGCTCGATACCGGCCATGAGGTCGAATTCGACCTCGGCGAATATCGTCTGAACCCGGCGGCGCTGGCCGCGGTGCGCAATGTCACCGGGGTGTTGGAGGCGAGCGAAATCTAACCCCAAACGTCAACGTCACAACTTAATGTATTGACGTAAAACAATAAATAACAAAGGGCTACCAACGGATGGTTCGGGCTTGCCACGCCGGGCAGGGGCGGGTATCTAACCGCCCGCTAAATCCGCACGCGGGCTCGCGGCGTCGGGGGTGACCCTGGTAACGCCGCTCCGGTGTCCCGGATCGGGACGCAAGCCTGCGGAGGCACAACCGGAGAAGGACTGAAACGATGGCGCTCCCCGCGTTCACGATGCGTCAGCTTTTGGAAGCTGGCGTCCATTTCGGCCACAACACCCGCCGCTGGAACCCGAAGATGGCCCCCTACCTGTTCGGGGTCCGTAACGGCATTCATGTTATCGATCTCGGCCAGACGGTGCCTCTGCTCCATCAGGCGATGGTCGCGGTGCGTGACGTGGTCGCCGCCGGCGGGCGCGTGCTGTTCGTCGGCACCAAGCGCCAAGCTTCCGACAAGATCGCGGAAGCGGCCAAGCGCTGCGGCCAGCATTACGTCAACCACCGCTGGCTCGGCGGCATGCTCACCAACTGGCGCACGATCTCCAACTCGATCAAGCGCCTGCGCGATCTCGACCAGAAACTCGAAAAGCCCGAGGCGGTCACCGGCCTGACCAAGAAGGAGCAGCTCAATCTCCAGCGCGAGCGCGACAAGCTCGAACGCGCGCTTGGCGGCATCAAGGAAATGGGCGGACTGCCCGATATCCTGTTCGTTATCGACACCAACAAGGAACAGATCGCCATTGCCGAGGCGCGCAAGCTCGGCATTCCGGTGGTCGCGATCATCGATTCCAACAGCGATCCCGAGGGCATCACCCATCCGGTCCCCGGCAATGACGACGCGTTGCGCGCCGTGACCCTCTATTGCGATCTGATGGTCGGCTCGGTCCTCGACGGCATCCAGGCGGAACTGTCCGCGCCCGGCAAAGGCAAGGATATCGGCGCCATGGACACGCCGCCGGCCGAAGCGTTGCCCGTCGGAACCGCGAATGCGCCGGAAACCCCGGCGGCACCGAGCGCCTGAGCGGAGCCCGCGATCATGGCCGAAATCTCCGCCGCTCTCGTCAAGGAACTGCGCGAAAAATCCGGTGCAGGGATGATGGATTGCAAGAAGGCGCTCGCCGAAACCGGCGGCAATCTCGAAGCCGCCGTCGATTGGCTGCGCAAAAAGGGCCTCGCCGCCGCCGCCAAGAAGGCGGGCCGCGTCGCCGCCGAAGGCCTGGTCGCGCTCGCCGTCGAAAGCGGTCGCGGCGCCCTGGTCGAAGTCAACAGCGAAACCGATTTCGTGGCCCGCAACGAAGTTTTTCAGTCGTTTGCCGCCAACGTCGCCAAACTCGCGCTCAAGTCCGACGGCGATCTGGAAAAGCTCAAGGCCGCCGCCTATCCCGGCACGGGACGCACCGTGGCCGACGAATTGACCCATCTGATTTCGACCATCGGCGAAAACATGAATCTCCGCCGGGTCGCAATCCTGGAATCGCCGCGCGGCATAATCGGCTCCTACATCCACAGCGCCGCAGCGCCCGGTCTCGGCAAGATCGGTGTTCTCGTCGCGATCGAGTCCGCCGCCCCGGCGGATAAACTCGACGGCATCGCCAAGCAGCTCGCCATGCACGTCGCCGCCGCCAATCCCCAGGCCGTGAGCCGGGAAGGACTGGACGCAGCGGCAATCGAGCGCGAGCGCGCCGTTCTCGCCGATCAGGCCCGCGCCTCGGGCAAGTCCGAAGACATCGTCGCCAAGATGGTCGAAGGGCGCTTGCGCAAGTTTTACGAGGAAGTCTGCCTGGTCGACCAAGTGTTCGTCATCGACGGCGAAAGCCGGGTCGCTCAGGCGATCGAGCGGGCGGCCAAGGCTGCCGGCCAGCCGATCACGGTCAAGGGCTTCGCCCGATTCGCTCTCGGCGAAGGGATCGAGAAGGGCCAGACCGACTTCGCCGCCGAGGTGGCCGCCGCCGCAGGCCACTAATGGCTCGATTTCGGCGGTTTCGCGCTGGTCAAAGCCCTACAGCGCTTGGGTCGAAACCTTAAATTTACCAAGACCCTGCGGGATTTCCTGGTATAAACTGGCGGAATATCTGGGTTTCCCGCACCGGGATCGCAAATCGGTCGCGATTTTGCGCTCCGGCGCGAGGGGTTTGCGCGTGGCCTAAATAGAAGAACGGAACATCATGGCCAAAGCCGTCAAATACCGCCGCATCCTGCTCAAGCTGTCGGGCGAGGGTCTCATGGGCCGGCGCCCGCAGGGCTTCGATCCCAAGACGATGGATCGCCTCGCGTCCGAGGTTGCTCGTCTCGTCAAGGCGGGCACGCAGGTCGCCCTGGTCGTCGGCGGCGGAAACTTCTTTCGCGGCACGGAAGGCGAAGAGTTGGGGATCGAGCGCGCCAACGCCGATTACATGGGCATGCTTGCCACCGTCATGAACGCGCTCGCCCTCCAGGCCGTCTTTCGCCGTGCCCGATGCAAGGCACGGGTGATGTCGGCGATCCCGATGAATCCGGTGTGCGAACCCTATACCCGCCGCCGTGCGCTCGCTCATCTGGAGGCGGGCGAGGTGGTGATCTTCGCCGCCGGCACCGGCAATCCGTTTTTCACCACCGACACGGCCGCCGCGCTGCGCGCGAGCGAGATGGGTTGCGACGCCTTGTTCAAAGGCACGCAGGTGGACGGCGTCTACAGCGCGGATCCGAAGAAAGTGCGCGGCGCCAAGCGCCACGACCGTCTCGGCTACGATGAGGTTCTCGCCGGCAACCTCAAGGTAATGGATGCTGCGGCGGTGGCGCTCGCGCGTGATAATCGCATCCCGATCGTCGTGTTCTCGATTCACAAGCCCGGAGCGCTGGCGCGCGTGATCGCCGGCACCGAGCGTCACACCGTCGTCAATTGATCGTCGCCGCCCGAAGGAGCGCGCCATGGCCTGGACCAACTTCAACACGATGAAGAACGACGCCAAACACCGCATGGATGGAACGCTCACCGTCCTGCATAAGGAATTCTCGGGGCTGAGAACCGGCCGTGCTTCGACCAGTCTGTTGGAGCCGGTCATGGTCGATGCCTACGGCGGCAAAATGCCGATCAACCAGGTCGGCACCATCGGCGTGCCCGAACCGCGCCTGTTGACGGTGCAGGTGTGGGATCGCGGTTTGATCAAATCGGTGGAGAAGGCGATCCGCGAAGCCAACCTTGGTCTCAATCCGCAATCGGACGGGCAACTGATTCGCATCCCGATCCCGGCCCTCACCGCCGAGCGGCGCCAGGAGTTGGCGAAGATCGCCGCCAAGTATGCCGAGGAAGGCCGCGTCGCCATCCGCAACGTTCGCCGCCATTGCATGGACGAACTGAAAAAGCTCGAGAAGGACCACAAGATTTCCGAGGACGAACACCGCGATTACTCGTCCCAGGTACAGAAGCTAACCGACGAATACATCAAGAAAATCGACGACACGCTCGCCCACAAGGATCAAGAGATCAAGCAAGTCTGAGGCCATGACCGACATTTCCTTCGAATCTTCGCGTCGCGGTTCGGTACCCGCCCACGTCGCCATCATCATGGACGGCAACGGCCGCTGGGCGCAGCGGCGCGGATTGCCGCGCACCGCCGGCCATCGGCGCGGCGCCGATGCCGCCCGCATCGCCGTGCGCGCAGCGGCCGCCCACGGCGTGCGTTACCTGACGCTCTACGGCTTTTCCTCCGAGAACTGGAAACGCCCGGCGGATGAAGTCGAGGAACTGATGGGGCTGCTGCGCTTCTATCTCCGCAGTGAGATCGCCGATCTGCACAAGGAAGGCATCCGGCTCCGCGTCATCGGCGACCGGTCCCGCTTGGCGCCCGATATCGTCAACCTGATCGAGGATGCCGAACGCCTGACCGCGAACAACGCGACTCTCACGCTGCTCATCGCCTTGAGCTACGGCAGCCGCGCCGAGATCGCCAACGCTGCCCGACAACTGGCCGAGGATGCCGTCGCCGGCCGCATTCGCCCCTATGAGATCGACGAGGCGACGCTC
This sequence comes from Rhodospirillales bacterium, assembly GCA_016872535.1. NCBI lineage: Bacteria > Pseudomonadati > Pseudomonadota > Alphaproteobacteria > Rhodospirillales > Rhodospirillales bacterium. The sequence continues at coordinate 11,653 of VGZQ01000023.1, forward strand.
GCCGGCCGCTTGTTCACGGTTGGCGTACCGGATCCCGATCTGCTGATCCGCACCAGCGGCGAGCAACGCATCAGCAACTTCCTGCTGTGGCAGTTGGCATATACCGAATTCGTGTTCCTCGACACCCTATGGCCCGATTTCTCCGAGGAAGACTTTGCACGCGCGATCAAGGAGTACCATGGCCGCGACAGGCGTTATGGCGCTACCGGCGCTTAATTCCGGCAGCGGGGATTTGTGGCCCCGGCTCGCCTCGGCGGCGGTGCTCGCGCCGCTGGCGCTGGCGGTCGCGTATGTCGGGCCGCCCGTGTTCGAGGCGGCACTGATCGCCGTCGCCGGCGTGCTGGCGTGGGAATGGACGGCCTTGTGCGGAAGCCATCGTGCGTCGCTCATGCGTGCGTTGCTGACGCTCGTGGCCGCCGCCGCCGTCCTGTTGGTCGCGACGGACGAGATGTGGCCCGCCGTTATCGCCATCGGAGCCGGGACGCTGGCCGCGGCCGCGCTCGAAGGCGACGCCGCCGAAGGGAAGGGCAAGCGCGCGTGGATGGCGATCGGCGTGGTCTATATCGCTGTGCCGGTGGCGGCGCTCGAATGGCTGCGCCTCGCCCCGCATGGCCGCGAATTGGTCGCTTGGCTCCTGATCGTGGTGTGGGCCTCGGACACGGTCGCCTACGTGTTCGGGCGCACCTTTGGCGGGCCAAAACTTGCTCCCTCGATTAGCCCGAAGAAAACCTGGTCCGGATTGGCTGGCGCGGTAATCGGTGCGGCGGCAGGCGGAGGCTTTTGCGCCCTGGCCTTCGGCGCCGACGACGCTGCCGGCTTCGCCCTTATGGCCGCGCTATTCGGTTTGGTCGGACAAGGCGGCGATTTGATGGAATCCGCCATCAAGCGCCGCTTCGGCGTCAAGGACACGAGCCGGATCATTCCCGGCCATGGCGGCCTGTTCGATCGTCTGGATGCGTTCATGGCCGTCGTGGTTCTCGCCGCGGCGGCGCGCGCGGCCGGTTGGACGGGAGGAACGACATGGTGATACCCGCGCCCCGCCTGGTGCCGGTCGCCGACACCGATCCGTCGCCGAAGCGGGTGACCATTCTCGGGTCGACCGGCTCGGTCGGACGCAACACTGTCGACTTGATTGGCCGCGCGCCCGACCGTTTCGTGGTCGAGGCTATTACCGGCAACCGCAACGTGGCGCTGCTGGCCGAACAGGCGCGGAGCTTGCGCGCCCGTGTCGCCGTGGTCGCCGACCCGGCGCTCTACGGCGAGTTGCGCGACGCGCTCGCCGGCAGCGACGTGCTGGCGGCCGCGGGCCCCGAGGCGGTGGCCGAAGCCGCCGCCCGCCCGGCCGAATGGGTCATGGCGGCGATCGTCGGAGCGGCCGGATTGAAGCCGACGCTCGGCGCGATCCGGCGCGGCGCGGTGGTCGCGCTCGCCAACAAGGAATGCCTGGTGTGCGCGGGCGATCTCATGGTCGCCGAGGTGCGCGCTCACCACGGCACCCTGCTGCCGGTCGATTCCGAGCACAGCGCGATTTTCCAGGTGTTCGAATTCGAACGCGCCGAATCGGTCGAACGCGTGGTGTTGACCGCCTCGGGCGGACCGTTCCGCACCTGGACCAAGGCGCGCATGGCTCAAGCCACCCCCGAACAAGCGGTGGCGCATCCCAATTGGAGCATGGGCGCGAAAATTTCGGTCGATTCCGCCACCATGATGAACAAGGGGCTGGAAACGATCGAGGCGTACCATCTGTTTCCGATCGAAAAGCATCAACTCGACGTGGTGGTGCATCCGCAATCGGTCGTGCACAGCATGGTTGCGTACGCGGACGGCTCGGTGCTGGCGCAAATGGGCACGCCCGACATGCGCACGCCGATCGCCTTCACGCTCGCCTGGCCGCGCCGCATGGCGGCGCCGGTCGAACGGCTCGACCTGGTGCGCGTCGGGTCGCTGACCTTCGAAACGCCGGACGAGAACCGTTTTCCCGCCCTTCGGCTCGCGCGCGCGGCGCTCGCCGCCGGCGGCTCCGCACCCGCGGTGCTGAACGCCGCCAACGAAATCGCCGTCGCCGCGTTCCTCGATCGCGCCATCGGCTTCCTTGATATTGCGGCGGTAGTGGAAGATGCTCTCGCCCAAGTGCCGGCACGTTCGCTCGTCGACCTCGCCGCGGTCCATGACGCCGACGCCGAGGGACGGCGCGCCGCCCAAGCCGCCGTTCGGCGCATGACCGCCAAAAAAACGTGAACGGAATCGACAGTCCATGACCATTCTCGGATTTACCTGGTACTACGTGCTGACCTTCCTCGCCGTTCTGTCGGTGCTGATCTACGTGCACGAGTTCGGCCATTATTGGGTCGCGCGCCGGAACAGGGTCCGGGTCGAGGTTTTTTCCATCGGTTTCGGCCCGGAACTATGGGGCCGCACGGACCGTCACGGTACGCGCTGGAAGGTGTGCGCGATTCCGCTCGGCGGCTACGTTAAGATGTTCGGCGAAATCATGCCCGGGGAAGGCGAGGGCGAGGGCGCGAACGAACGCCCATTGACGCCCGAAGAAAAAGCCGAATCCTTCACCCACAAGCGCCTCGGCCAACGTTCCGCCATCGTCGCGGCCGGGCCGATCGCCAATTTCCTGTTCGCCGTTTTTGTGTTTGCCGCGGTCTTTTCGGTATTCGGCAATCCGGTCCCGCTTGCCGTGGTGGGCGAAGTGGTGCCCGGCACGCCCGCGGCCTCCGCCGATATTCGCCCGGGCGACAAAATTCTCGCGATCGAATCCGAAACAGTGACCACGTTCGAGGACGTGCGGCGCATCATCGGCGCGCATCCCGACGTACCGGTGCGTCTGCGCATCGCCCGGGACAACGCCGAAATCGTCGTCGTCGCCACCCCCCAGTCCGCACCCGTCGCCGACGCCAAGAACGGCGCCAGGATCGGACGCATCGGTATCAAGCCGGACGCGACCGAAGTCGCCTATGAGCGTCAAAATCCGTTGACCGCGTTGTGGATGGGGGCGGAGCGAACCGTGTCGCTCACCGGACAAATCTTATCCTATCTCGGCCAAATCATTGCCGGACGCCAGGATGCCCGTGACCTGGGCGGGCCGCTCAGGATTGCCCAGATGTCGGGCGAGGTTGCCCAGGACGGTGGCTTGGTCAGCCTGCTGCTGTTCACCGCCGTACTGTCGGTCAACCTGGGCCTGATCAACCTGTTTCCGATCCCCATGCTCGACGGGGGACATCTCTTGTTCTATGCCGCCGAGGCATTGCGTGGCCGGCCGCTGTCGCCGCGGGCCCAAGAATACGGTTTCCGCTTCGGGTTGGCCTTGGTACTTATGCTGACGGTGTTCGCGACCTGGAACGACTTGGTGAACCTCAAGGTCATCGAGTTTCTCCGACAGTTGATCACATGAGGAGGATGAACGACGCCATGCGCCGCTTTGCGCCCGCACTCGCGCTCCTGCTCGCGCTCCTCGCGCCGGGCGGGCTCGCGCGCGCGCAAAGCGGCGCAGGCGACATCGTGCGCGAGATTCATGTCGAAGGCACCCAACGCATCGAGCCCGAGACGGTCCGTTCCTACCTGACCTTCCAGCGCGGCGAGTCTTACGATCCGGCGCGCGTCGATAGCTCGATCAAAACCTTGTTCGCCACCGGCTTGTTCGCCGACGTGACCATCCGGCGTCAAGGCGCCAACGTGATCGTGGCGGTGGTGGAGAATCCGGTCGTCAACCGCATCGCCTTCGAGAACAACAAGAAGCTGTCGGACGAGACCCTGACCGCCGAAACGACGCTGCGTCCACGCAATATTTACACCCGCACCAAGATCCAGAATGACGTGCAGCGCATTCTTACGCTCTATCGCCGCAACGGCCGCTTCGCGGCGACCGTCGAGCCCAAGGTCATCCGCCTGCCGCAGAACCGCGTCGATGTGGTGTTTGAGATCGACGAGGGCGCGCCGACCGCCGTGCAACGCATCCGCTTCGTCGGCAACAAGGAATTCGGCGACGGCAAGTTGCGCGATGTGATTCGCACCAAGGAAACCCGCTGGTACCGATTCCTGTCGTCGGACGACACTTACGATCCGGACCGCCTGACGCTCGATCGTGAGCTTCTGCGCCAATATTATCTCAGCAAGGGATTCGCCGACTTCCGCGTCCTGTCGGCGGTCGCCGAACTGACGCCCGACCGCAACGATTTCTTCATCACCTTCACGATCGACGAGGGCGCGCGTTACCGCTTCGGCAAGATTGAGATCGAAAGCGTCTTGCGCGGCGTGACACCCGCCGATATCGCCGACGCGATCGAAGTCGAACAAGGCGATTGGTACAGCGGCAAGGAACTGGAGAACGCCGTCGACAATTTGATCCTGCGCGTTTCGGGCATGGGCCATCCGTTCGTCGACGTTCGGCCGCGCATCGACCGCGACCGCGAGAAGCGCGTCATCAACGTCGCTTTCGAAATCGGCGAAGGACCGCGCATGTTTGTCGAGCGCATCGAAATCGTCGGCAACGTGCGAACCCAGGACCGGGTCATTCGGCGCCAATTCCGGCTGGCCGAGGGCGATGCCTTCAATGCCGCTAAACTCAAACGTTCGCGCGAGCGCATCAAGAACCTCGACTATTTCGAAAAGTTGAACGTCGAACAGCTTCCCGGCAGCGCCCCGGATAAGACCATCCTCAAGACCGAGGTCGAGGAGAAGTCGACCGGCTCGATCTCGCTCGGCGTCGGGTACTCGACCTCCAACGGCGCGCTCACCGACGTCACGTTGCGCGAGCGCAATTTCCTCGGCCGCGGCCAGGACGTGCGCATCGGCGGCCGCGTCGCCCAGCGCGGTACCCAGATCGATTTCGGCTTCACCGAGCCCGCATTCCTCGATCGCGAACTGAGCGCGGGATTCGATGCGTTCCACGTTACCCGCGACTTGGTCGACATCAGCGGCTATAAATTTAAGTCGACCGGCGGCGGCGTGCGCTTCGGCTACCTTATCACCGAACGTCTGAGCCAGGGCTGGCGCTACACTCTGCGTAGCGCCGAGTTGCAGAACTTCCGCACCGGCATTTCGCCGCTCATCCGGGCCGAAGATCCGACCTTCATATCGTCCGAAGTCGGTCATACCCTCGGCTACGACCGCCTTGATAGCACCGTTAGCCCGACCAGCGGCTACTTCGTGCGCATGAACAACGATATTGCCGGGCTTGGCGGCGACGTGTTCCACGTCCGCAACAAGTTGAGCGGCGGCAAATACTTCCCTTTGCAGGACGACTGGGTCCTGGGGCTACGCGCGACCGGCGGTTATATCACCGCCTATAACGGCAAGAACGTCCGCATCAGCGACCGATTCATGGTCGGCGGCGACGACATCCGCGGGTTCCGCACCGGCGGCATCGGCCCGCGCGACAGCACCGGCGACACCCTCGGCGGCGAATGGATGTACGCCGGCACCGCCGAAGTCCTGTTCCCGCTCGGCCTGCCGCCCGAGTTCGGCGTCAAGGGCAAGATGTTCACCGACCTAGGCAGCGCCGGCAAAATAGACCCGACCAGCGCCACGGTCCGGGACACCGGCAGCCTGCGCGCCTCCGTCGGCGCCGGCATCAACTGGGCGTCCCCGTTCGGGCCGATCGGCATCGATTTCGGCGTCCCGGTTCTCAAGGAAAGCTTCGACAAGACCGAGCTCGTTCGCGTCAACTTCGGCACAAAATTCTAGGAGATCGTTTTGAAAATGCACCCGAGGGTTATCTTTTTCGCGCTGTTGGCTACCGCTGTCTTCGCCGGCACCGCCTTCGCGCAACAACCCGCGCCCGCGGCCGCCCCGGTACTCAAGATCGGTGTCATCGACATCGAACAGATCCGACGCGAGGCGACCGCGGTTCAGGACGCCCGCAACCAGATCACCGGCTTCCACAACATGGTCCAGACGGAAATCCAGAAGGAAGAGAACGAGCTGCGCCAAGCCAACCAAGAACTCGCCCGCCAGCGTACCGTGCTCGCCCCCGAAGCCTTCAACGAGGAACGGCGCAAGTTCGAGACGCGCCTGGTCGAAGTCCAGCGCAAGGTGCAGGAACGCCGCCAGGAGCTCGACGATCTCCAAAACGACGTGATGCGCCGGATGAACGAGGCGATGGCCGAAGTGGTCATTGAAATCGCCCAGGAACAAGGCTATTCCCTGATTCTGCGCCTCGATCAAGCGGTGTTTGCGGCCGAACCGTTTCTCATCACCAAGATGGTGCTGGAGCGGCTCAACAAGAAACTTCCGTCCATCAAGATCGCCGAGCCGGCGAGCCTCAAGGGCGCGGCCAAGGCCAAGGGACCCGCCAAGGCCAAGGCCGAGCCGGCGAAGAAAAAGCAATAGCCTCGGCATGGCCGACCCGCGATTTTTCGCCGCCGCCGGGCCTTTCACGCTTCGGGAATTGGCGACGATCGCGAGCGCGGAAATCGCGGGCGGCGACGAAACGCGACGCTTCGTCGATGTCGCGCCGCTCGGCACGGCCGGGCCGGACGAGATCAGTTTCCTCGACAATCGGCGCTACCTCGACGCGTTTCGTCAAAGCCGCGCCGGCGCCTGTTTGGTCGCGCCCGACGCCGCCAAAGCCGCGCCCGCGGGCATGAGTCTTTTGATCGCCAAGGACCCGTATCGCGCCTACGCCAAGGTCGCGGCCGCGTTCCATCCGCCGCGCGCGTTCGAACCCGGCATCCACCCCGCCGCCCACATCGGCGACGGGGCGCGGATCGGCGAGGGTTGCCGGATCGAAGCCGGTGCGGTAATCGGCGAGCGCGCCGAAGTCGGCCGGCGTTGCCATATCGCCGCCAATGCCGTGATCGGCGAGGGCGTGGCCATCGGCGACGACGGCTGGATCGGCCCCGGCGCCTCGATATCCCACGCCGTTCTCGGCGCCCGCGTGATCGTGCACGGCGGAGCGCGCATCGGCCAGGACGGATTCGGTTTCGCCCTCGGTCCGCAAGGCCATCTCAAGGTGCCGCAGCTCGGCCGAGTCCTGATCGGCGACGATGTGGAAATCGGCGCCAATACCACCATCGATCGCGGCGCCGGGCCCGATACGGTCGTCGGCGACGGAACCAAGATCGATAATCTCGTCCAGATCGCCCATAATGTCCGCATCGGCCGCGGCTGCGTGATCGTCGCCCAGGTCGGCATTTCGGGCAGCACCCGGATTGGCGATTTCGTCATGCTCGGCGGCCAGGCCGGCCTAACCGGGCATCTCGAGATCGGCGACGGCGCCAAGGTCGCGGCCCAAGCGGGCGTGATGCGGGATATCGAGCCCGGCGTCACCGTCGGCGGCTCGCCCGCCGTGCCGCAGCGGCAATGGCTCAAAAGCGTCGCCATGATCGAACGGATGACGCGTAAGGACTGAGGCCAGGAGACACCGAGCATGAACGAACAATCCAGCGCCGCCGGAACGGTCATCGACATCAACCGCATCATGCGGTTGATTCCGCACCGCTATCCGTTTCTGCTGATCGACAAGGTCACCGACCTGGTCCCCGACGTCAGCGCCACCGGCATCAAGAACGTCACCTACAACGAGCCGTTCTTTCAGGGGCACTTTCCCGGCCATCCGATCATGCCCGGCGTGATGATCGTCGAGGCCATGGCCCAGACCGCGGCGGTGATGGTGATGGAAACCCTGAAACGCACCGCCGACGAGGGCTTGGTCGTCTATTTCATGTCGGTCGACGAGGCGCGCTTCCGCAAGCCGGTGGTGCCCGGCGACACGCTCCGCATCCATGTCGCCAAGCGCCAGCATCGCGGCGCCGTCTGGAAATTCGAGGGCCAAGCCAAAGTCGGCGACGTTTTGAACGCCGAGGCCGTGTTCACCGCCATGATCGTGGAGCCGAAATGACCGATATTCATCCCACCGCCGTCGTCGACGGCAAGGCCCGCCTGGGCAAAGGCGTGGCGATCGGCCCTTATTGCTGCGTCGGCCCCGACGTGGAGCTGAAGGACAATGTCCGCCTCGTATCGCACGCGGTGGTCATGGGCCTGACCACGGTCGGCGAAGGAAGCGTCATCTATCCTTTCGCGTCCATCGGCCATCCGCCCCAGGACTTGAAATATAAGGGCGAGAAATCGCGCCTCGCCATCGGCCGGCGCAACGTCATCCGCGAACACGTCACCATGAATCCCGGCACCGAGGGCGGCGGCATGCTGACCCAGACCGGCGACGACTGCCTGTTCATGGTCGGCGCCCACGTCGCGCACGATTGCCGGATCGGCGATCACGTCATCCTGGTCAACAACGCCACCCTCGCCGGGCATGTCCACGTCGAGGATTGGGCGATCCTGGGAGGGCTTTCGGCGGTGCACCAGTTCGTGCGCATCGGCAAGCACGCCATGGTCGGCGGCATGTCGGGCGTGGAAAACGACGTCATCCCCTACGGCTCGGTTACCGGCAATCGCGCGCGCCTGCAGGGCCTCAACATCGTCGGGCTCAAGCGGCGCAGCTTCTCGCGCGACACCATCCACGCGCTGCGCAACGCTTATCGGCTGCTGTTCGCCCAGGAAGGCACCATGGCCGAACGGCTCGCCGACGTGGCCGAAATGTTCCATGACAACGAGCCGGTGATGGATATCGTCACGTTCATCCAGGCGGATTCTTCGCGCGCGATCTGCCACCCGGCCCTCGACGACGCGGCGTGAGGGGGAAGCGGTGGCCGCGCGCCTCGGCATCGTCGCCGGCGGCGGAACGCTGCCCAAGCGCCTGATCGATTCCTGCCGCGCGTCCGATCGGCCGTTTTTCGTCGTCGCCCTCGAAGGCCAAGCCGATCCGGCGGTCGTCGCCGATGCGCCGCACGCTTGGGTCCGCCTCGGCGCCGCGGGCGAGGCGATCGCGCGTCTGCGCGCCGAAGGGTGCGCCGAACTGGTGTTCGCGGGTTCAGTACGCCGGCCCTCGCTCGCCGATCTTCGCCCGGACGGCTGGACCGCCTGGTTTCTCGCCCGTACCGGCGCGTTCGCGCTCGGCGACGACGGGCTGCTCGCGGCGCTCGCAGGCGCCCTCGAACGGGAGGAAGGGTTTCGCGTCGTCGCCCCCGAAACCATCGTTCCCGAATTGCTCGCGCGCGAAGGCGCCTACGGCCGCCTCGCGCCCACGCCTGAGGATCACGCCGACATCGCCGCCGCGATCGCCGCCGCCCTCGATCTCGGCGCGCGCGACCAGGGCCAAGCGGCGGTCGCGCGCGACGGCTACGTCGTCACCCTCGAACACGCCGACGGCACCGACGCCATGCTGGCCCGGCTGGCCGAAGAGCCGCCGCCGGCCCAGCCCAAGGGGGTCCTGGCGAAGGTCAAGAAACCCGGCCAGGAAGCGCGCATCGACCTGCCGACCATCGGGCCGGAAACCGTGCGTCTCGCGGCCCGCGCGGGCCTCAGCGGCATCGTCATCGAGGCAGGCGGCGCCCTGGTGGTCGAGCCGGACGAACTCGCTCGCGCCGCCGATGAGAGCGGGGTTTTCGTCACCGGGATGCGCGTGACGCACCCCCCGGCGCATCCGATCCGCCCGCCGCCGCCACCGGAAGGCCCGCTGATCTTCCTGGTCGCGGGCGAGCCCTCAGGCGACGCCCTCGGCGCGCGCCTGATGGCCGCGCTCAAGAGCAAAACCGGAAGCCGCGTCCGCTTCGCCGGCGTCGGCGGGGAAAAAATGGCGGCCGAGGGCCTGGTCAGCCTCTTTCCCATGCGCGAAATCGCGGTGATGGGCCTGCTCGAGGTCCTGCCGCGGATACCCAATATCCTCGCCCGTATCGATGAAACCGTCGAACGCGCCGAGCATTACAATCCCGACGCGGTCGTCACCATCGATTCGCCCGATTTCAGTTTCCGCGTCGCCCGGCGCCTCAAGGGCCTCGACTTTCCGCTTATCCACTACGTCGCACCGACCGTGTGGGCATGGCGGCCGGGACGCGCGCGAAAGATCGCCCGCTTCCTCGACCGCCTGATCGCGCTGTTGCCTTTCGAGCCGCCTTATTTCGAGCGCGAGGGGCTGGCCTGCACCTTCGTCGGCCATCCGGTCCTGGAAAGCGGAGCGGGAACGGGCGACGGCAAGGGGTTCCGCGCGCGTCACGACATTCCGACCGACGCGCCGGTGTTGTGCGTGCTGCCGGGAAGCCGCCGTTCGGAGGTCCGCGCCTTGCTCGCGCCGATGGGCGTCGCGGTCCGGCGCGTCGCTCGCGACGTCGAGGGCCTGCGCGTGATCGTGCCGACTCTTTCGACGGTCGCCGACGACGTGCGCACGGCCACCGCCGCGTGGCCGGGCATTCGGGTCGTCGAGGGAGAACACGAGAAGTACGACGCGTTCGCCGCCGCCGACGCCGCCCTCGCGGCGTCCGGCACCGTTTCGCTCGAACTGGCGATGGCCGGGCTCCCGCACGCGATCGCCTACAAGGTCAATCCGATAACCGCGTGGATCGCGCGGCGCCTGATCCGGGTGCGCTTCGTCAACCTGGTCAATTTGGTTTTAGAGCGTGCGGCAGTGCCGGAATTGCTGCAGGAGGACTGCACCGGCGAGCGGCTCGCCGAAACCGCATTGAGACTCTTGCGTGATAAGGACGCGCGCAAGACGCAAACGGACGCTTTCACCGAAGCCCTCCGCCGCCTCGGCCAAGAACAGGGAATACCATCGGAGCGCGCGGCGGAGGTGGTGCTGGAGGCCATCGCCGAGTATTCTCGAACGCCTTAAGGAGAACGCCATGACTGCCACCGCACCTCAACCCCGGATGCTGCACACCATGATCCGGGTGTTCGACCTGAAACGCTCGCTCGACTTCTACACCCGCGTGCTGGGCATGCGCGTGCTTCGCCAGAAGGAGTACCCGGAAGGGCGATTCACCAATACCTTCGTCGGCTATGGGCCGGAAGAGGAGATGGCGGCGATCGAGCTCACCTACAACTGGGACCAGAAGGAGCCCTACCAGATCGGCACCGGCTACGGGCACATCGCCCTCGGCGTTACCGACATCTACGCCACCTGCGACGCCCTCAAGGCCGCCGGCGCCAAGATCACCCGCCCGCCGGGGCCGATGAAGCACGGCACCACGGTGATCGCCTTCGTCGAGGACCCGGACGGCTACAAGATCGAATTGATCGAGCGGAAGTAATTCACGTTTCTTTGGGCGCGAAGCGGAGCGAGACGCCGTTCAGGCAATAGCGCTGCCCGGTGGGCGCCGGGCCGTCGGGGAACACGTGCCCCAGATGCCCGCCGCAGCGCGCGCAATGGACCTCGGTGCGGCGCATGAAGAAGGACGTGTCTTCGCGGCTGCCGACCGCGCCCGTAAGCGGGGTGTGGAAACTCGGCCAGCCGGTGCCGCTGTCGAACTTGGCCGATGAATCGAACAAAGGCTGATCGCAACCGGCGCAATGATAGCGGCCGGGGCCATATTGCTTATCGAGCGGGCTCGAACGCGGGCGCTCGGTGCCGTGCTGGCGCAGCACCTCATATTGCGCCGGAGTGAGCGTCTTTCGCCACTCGGCGTCGGTCTTGGTCACCGCGAAATTTTCCCCAGACGCTTCGTGGTCGGCCGGTTTCTTGGGCCACATGGGGCGCCTTGTTTCGGCTTGTAACGTGAGAAAGGGCGTATTCGTCACTTCCGTTTATCGAGCGGCACGAACTTGCGTTCGGTCGCGCCGGTGTAGAGCTGGCGCGGCCGGCCGATGCGCTGGGCCGGGTCGCCGATCATCTCGTCCCACTGCGCCATCCAACCGACTGTGCGCGCAACCGCGAACAGCGCGGTGAACAGCGCGGTCGGAATCCCCATCGCCCGGAAGATGATGCCGGAATAGAAGTCGACATTGGGGTAGAGCTTGCGCTGCACGAAATAATCGTCCTCGAGGGCGATGCGCTCGAGTTCGACCGCCATCTCCAGGTCGGGAGAGTTCTTGATGCCGAGCTCGCCCAAGACCTCATGGCAGGTCTTCTGCATAATCTTGGCGCGCGGGTCGTAGTTCTTGTAGACCCGGTGGCCGAAGCCCATCAGACGAACGTTATCCTTGGGGTCCTTGGCGCGCTTGATGAACTCGGGGATGTTCTTCTTGTTGCCGATCTCGGCGAGCATGGTCAGCACCGCCTCGTTGGCGCCGCCATGCGCCGGGCCCCACAGCGAGGCGATGCCGGCGGCGATGCAGGCGAACGGGTTGGCGCCGCTCGATCCCGCGAGCCGCACGGTCGAGGTCGAGGCGTTCTGCTCGTGATCGGCGTGCAGGATCAGAATCCGGTCCATCGCCTTGGCCAGCACCGGGCTCACCTTGTATTCCTCGCACGGCGTCGAGAACAGCATGTGGATGAAATTCTCGGCGTAGCCGAGCGTGTTGCGCGGGTACACGAACGGCTGGCCGATCGAATACTTGTAGGCCGCCGCCGCGATGGTCGGCATCTTGGCGATCAATCGGTGCGACGATATCTCGCGATGGCGCGGATCGTTGATGTCGAGATTGTCGTGATAAAACGCCGCGAGCGCGCCGACCACGCCGCACATCACCGCCATCGGGTGCGAGTCCCGCCGGAACCCGCGGAAAAAGTAGTTCACCTGCTCGTGGATCATCGAGTGGTAGGTGATGTGATGCACGAATTCCTTCTTCTGCGCGGCGTTGGGCAGTTCGCCGTTGAGCAGGAGGTAGCAGACCTCCATGAAATCCGAATTCTCGGCCAGCTGGTCGATCGGGTAGCCTCGATAAAGCAAAACGCCCTGGTCCCCGTCGATGAAAGTGATCTTCGATTCGGTGCTGGCGGTCGAGGTAAAGCTCGGATCGTAAGTGAAGCACCCGGTTTGCCCATAGAGCTTGCGGATGTCGAACACGTCCGGCCCGACGCTGCCCTTGAGGATGGGAAAATCGAACGACTTCCCGGTCCGGTTGTCGGTCACCGTGATGGTGTCCGACTTGGCCTTGCTGGTTGCTTCGTTCATGGATCGACTCCTTTGCAACGATCGGTGAAAGCGGAAAATCAGGCGACGGCGGCGTGTTTCCTGTCGAGCGCATCCTCGATGCGGCCGAGGGTTTCGTCGCGCCCGAGCACGGACATCACCTCGAAAATCGGCGGCGAGATCCCTTCGCCGGTAAGTGCGGCGCGCAAGGGTTGCGCCACCTGGCCGAGCTTGGCGTTCTCGGCTTCGGCGAAACGGCGCACGGCGGCTTCGAGCGCGGCACCGGACCAATCGGTTTCGTCGCGCAGCACGGCGGCGAGGCGGCGCAACCGTTCCTCGGCGCCATCGAGAATCTCCGTGGCCTTGGCCGAGATCGGCAACGGCCGGCGACGGGCGTAGAACGCGGCGCCGGCGGCGAGGTCGCGGAGCGTTTTGGCGCGCTCCTTGAGCCCGCCCATGCCGCGCGCGAGCCGGGCGCGCGCCTCGGGCGCGAGCGACGCGCCGACAATCTTTTCGACCAACGGCGCGACCAGCTCCACAAGCCGCGCGTCGTCCGTTTGGCGCAGGTAATGGCCGTTGAGCGAATCGAGCTTGGCAAAATCGAAGCGCGCGGGCGAGCGGCCGATGCCGGAAAGATCGAACCATTCGATCGCCTGATGATCGTCGATGATCTCGGCGTCGCCGTGGCCCCAGCCGAGGCGCAGCAGATAATTACGCAAGGCTTCCGGCAGGTAGCCCATGTCGCGATAGGCCTCGATGCCGAGCGCGCCGTGGCGCTTGGAGAGCTTGGCCCCGTCGGGCCCGTGAATTAGCGGAATGTGGGCGAAGCGCGGCGGCTCCCAACCGAAGGCGCGATAAAGCTGCACCTGGCGGAAGGTGTTGGTGAGATGATCATCGCCGCGCACCACATGGGTGATACCCATGTCGTGGTCGTCCACCACCACCGCCAGCATGTAGGTCGGCGTGCCGTCGCTGCGCAGCAGCACCATGTCGTCGAGTTGCGCATTGGCGACACGCACTTCGCCCTGCACGAGATCTTCCACCACCGTGTCGCTCTCGGTCGGCGCCCTGAGCCGGATCACGGCATCGACGCCGACGGGCGCCTCGGCTGGGTCGCGGTCGCGCCAGCGTCCGTCGTAGCGGATCGGGCGGCCTTCGCGCCGGGCTTTTTCGCGCATCTCCTCCAACTCGGCCGGGGTGCAGTAGCAGCGGTACGCGCGCCCGGCCGCGAGCAGCTCGCGCGCGGCTTCGGCGTGGCGCTCGCGCCGCGCGAACTGGGAGATCGGTTCGCCATCCCAATCGAGCCCGAGCCACTTCAGGCCGTCGATGATGGCGGCGACCGCTTCCGGCGTCGAGCGCGCCCGGTCGGTATCTTCGATGCGGAGCAAAAAGGTGCCGCCCTCGCCGTAACGCCGCTGGTGTTGGGCGAACAACCAGTTGAACAACGCCGTCCGGGCCCCGCCGATGTGCAGGAATCCGGTGGGCGACGGCGCGAAACGGGTCACGACCTTCATGGCGCGCGGAGGCAATTCTCGGTTAAAATCGGGGCCCAGCAGTCCGACAATGCATATCATAACTTCTTAGCACATGCAGCATGGGGGAAACCCGTATTATTCCCTCGCGATCCGGCGTTAACCCTTTTGTCGAAAGCCGCGCGTGTCTGGAGCGGCTGGTGGCCGAGGAGCAGGATCGACTCGCCCTCTGGTTGCCGGTATGCCTCGGCGCCGGGGTCGGACTCTATTTCGTGCTGTCGGCCGAACCCGCGTGGTGGGTCGGTGTCTTGGCGCTGGCCTTGAGCGTCGGACTTCTCGCCGGATTGCGTCGGCCGACGCCAGCGAGCCTCGGCCGCGTCGCGGCGGGCGCGCTGGTTGCCATCGCAGCGGGATTTATGGCGGCGCAAGTGCGCACAATCGTGGTCGCCGCGCCGGTCCTGGAATCGAAAATCGGTCCGGTCAGCGTTCAAGGACGGATCGTGCAGGTCGAAATCCTGCCGGCGGGAGAGGGGGCGCGCGTCACTCTTGATCGCGTCCGCGCCAGCCAACTGGCGCCGGAACGCACGCCGGAGTTCATTCGTCTCCGTTTGAGGAAACTCCCGCCGGAACCGCTGGTGCCCGGCGACTGGGTCGCGACGCGGGCCGTGCTCGCCCCGCCGCCCGCGCCGGCGGCGCCCGGCGCATACGATTTTCAGCGTCACGCCTATTTCCGGTCGCTCGGCGCAGTCGGTTTCACCGTCGGCGGCATGACGCGCACCGCGCGCGCCGAGGAAAACGCAAGCGGCGAGGGCGCTTTCTGGCGCGGCCTCGAACGGCTGCGCCAGGACTTGACCGGTCGCGTTCAGGCTGCCCTCCCGGGCGCGGGCGGGGCGGTCGCCGCGGCGCTGATGACCGGAGATCGTTCGGCGATTCCGGCGCCGGTCAACGCGGCGATGCGCGATTCCGGCCTCGTCCATTTGCTTTCCATTTCCGGCCTGCACGTCGGATTGGTCGCGGCGATCCTGTTCGTCGGCTTGCGCGCCGTGCTCGCGCTGATACCGCCGATTGCGCTCAATTTTCCGATCAAGAAATGGACGGCGGCGGCGGCGATCCCCGGCACGCTGGCGTATGCCGCGCTCGCCGGCATGGCGGCACCGACCCAGCGCTCCATGATCATGGTCGGCCTGGTGATGATCGCAGTGCTGGTCGACCGGCGCGCGCTGACCATGCGCACGCTCGCCTGGGCCGCGGCGGCAATCCTGCTGGTGCAACCGGAAAGCCTGCTCAACCCCGGATTCCAGATGTCGTTCGCGGCGGTCGCCGCCCTGATCGCCGCCTACGAATGGAAGGGCGAGAACGGCGCGCCGTCCGAGCGAGGCGGATGGATTCGCGGCGCCGCCGGCATGTTCGCCGCCATTGCGGTGACCTCGCTCGTTGCCACCCTCGCCACCACGCCTTACGCCGTCTACCACTTCAACCGCTTCGCCGTGTACGGCATCGCCGCCAACATGGTCGCGGTACCGTTGACCAGCTTCTGGATCATGCCGTGGGCGGTATTGGCGTTCGCGCTGATGCCGTTCGGGCTCGAGGCGGCGGCGCTCGCGCCCATGGGCCTCGGCACCGAATTCTTGATCGCCATCGCCGAAACGGTCGCCGCCTGGCCCGGCGCCGGCATCCTCGCGCCCACCATGCCGACGTGGGGTCTGGTGCTCGCGACCCTGGGCGGCCTATGGCTGTGTCTGATGCGCGGGAAACGGCGGCTGGCCGGAGTTCCGGTCGCGGCCGTCGGCCTCGCGAGCGCGCTTGTTACTACGCCGCCCGATATCCTGATCGACGGCGAAGGCCGACTGCTCGCCGTGCGCACCGAGGCGGGCGGGCTCGCGCTCTCGGCCCCGCGCGGCAATCGCCTGAGCCGCGAAGCGTGGCTACGGCTCGCGGGCGTGGAGGAGGGCGAGGCCTCCCCCTGGCCGCGCCCGGGAGAAGCGGAAAGCGCCGATCGCCTGGGATGCGATTCCATGGGCTGCGTGGTGCGCGCGCGGGGGCGCGCCGTAGCCTTGGTACGCGAACGCGGCGCGCTGATCGAGGATTGCGGCCGGGCCGATCTGGTGGTGAGCGCAATCCCGGCCCGGCGCCTATGCGCGGGGACGTCGCTGATCGACCGCAATGATCTCCGCGCCAAGGGCGCGCACGCGATCTGGATCCGCGCGGAAGGAATCAAGGTTGAGGCGGTCAACGATGGGCGCGGGAACCGGCCGTGGGTGCAAAGGCCGGGGCGTGTTCGGGCGACCGACGCGCCGCTGCCGGAGACTGAAGAAGACGAAAATGAGTGAATAGAAATATCAGTTCACCCCCACCCTAACCCTCCCCCATCAAGGGGGAGGGGATAAATTTGGATTTCCCTCCCCCCTTGCGGGGGAGGGACAGGGTGGGGGGACCATCAGAACGGAAGACGTAAGAAAATTTCTATGCGCACTCGACCAAACTATTAACTTCGGAATCATAACGCCAAGTTCGAATCGGTATCAAAGGGTGCGACGAATATCTCTCAATTAAAGCTGTTTCGTCGCCCATGCCCGCATTTGCGGCTTCCTCAAAAGAATCGAAGAAGTCAACGCGTGTGCTGGTGCGAAGAAAGTATATCGATTTACACGGCTCGCGTTTCATGGACAAAGCCTAGTTCAGTCGTACTTCCGGAGCAAGCCGACCAGGCGGCCCTGCACCTTGATCTGGTCGGGTCCGAAGATGCGGGTTTCGTAGGTACGGTTGGCGGGTTCCAGCGCGATCGAGGCGCCGCGGCGGCGGATTCGCTTCAAGGTGACTTCGTTGTCGCCCTCGATCAGCGCCACCACGATGGCGCCGTTATCGGCGGTGTCGCAGCGGCGGATGACGGCGGTATCGCCGTCGAAAATCCCGGCTTCGATCATCGAATCGCCCTGAACCTCGAGGGCGTAGTGCTCGCCCGCGCCGAGCAGCGCGGCGGGCACCTCGACGGTCGCGGTGTCGCGCAGCGCCTCGATCGGCGTGCCGGCGGCGATGCGCCCGTACATGGGAATCTGCATGGCGTTGCGCGCGGCGGCCGCTTGCGCCGCCGGGGGAAGGCGGAAATCGCCTTTGATCAGCTTGGGCGCGAACCCGGCGCCTTGCGCGGGCGCTCCTTCCATGTTTTCCGGCAGGCGCAGAACTTCCAGCGCGCGGGCGCGGTGGGCCAAGCGGCGGATGAAGCCGCGCTCCTCGAGCCCGGTGATCAAGCGATGGATGCCCGACTTGGATTTCAAATCGAGCGCTTCCTTCATTTCGTCGAAGGACGGCGAAACGCCCGTTTCCTTCAACCGCCGGTCGATGAACACCAACAGCTCGTGCTGCTTTCGGGTTAACATGCTTGCCCTCCGGAGCCATCGGGACGGCGATGGCACAAGATATGGAACAAAGGCGGTACGTTCGCCATTGTTCTAGTTTGGTTCACTATACGTGTCAACAATTATAATGGTCAGACCCCATTGGGATCAGACCCACATTAGGGTTTCACGGCCTTTTTTCGGTAATTCCGGCTGCTCGCCGCTCAATCCCCGCGCAGACGCAGAATGCGCACCCGCTCGCCTTTTCGGATCGCGGGCGCCTTGGCGGGACGAATCACCAGGCAATCGGCGCGGGCGAAGTTGGCCATCATCGAAGAATCCTGGCGCTCGAACGGCGTCGCCACTTCCTCGCCCGCGCCGTTGAAGGCGAGCGCCGAGCGCAGATAGTCCTCGCGGTGATCGTTGGCGGGAAGATCGCGCCCCAGGATCGCGGTCGGCTCGGGCCCAGCGCCGTGGGTAAGTCCGAGCATTTTTGCCATCGCCGGTTTCAGGTACACGGCCGCGCATACCCCGGCCGAGACCGGGTTGCCGGGAAGCCCCAGCACGGAAATGCCGGAGAGCCGCCCGAAGATCAGCGGTTTGCCCGGCCGCATGGCGACCTTGTAGAAGCCGAGATCGAAACCGGAGCGCCCCAACGCCTCGCGCACCAAGTCGTAATCGCCGACCGAGGCGCCGCCGCTGGTGACCAACAGATCGGCGCCGCGCGCGGCTTCGATCATGGAAAGCAGCGCCTTCGGTTCGTCCGGCGCGATGCCGAGATTGATCGGCTCGCCGCCCATTTCGCGCACATACCCGGCGAGCGCGATGCTGTTCGAACTGACGATCTGGTCGGGTCCGAGCGGATCGCCCGGCCACACCACCTCGTTGCCGGTCGCGAGGAGCGCGATACGTGGCCGGCGCCGGACCTGGAGCCAAGGTACATTCATGGACGCCGCCAAGCCTAAATCGCGTGCGGTCAACCGCGTGCCGGCCTTGAGCAACACCTCGCCCGCGCGGAAATCGAGGCCCTGGGGCCTGATCCATTCGCCCGGCTTGGCCGAGACCCGGATGGTCACCTTGTCGCCGTCGCGCGCGGTGTCCTCCTGGATAACAATGGCGTCGGCGCCATCGGGTACCGGCGCGCCGGTAAAAATGCGCGCGCCTGTTCCGGACTCGACCGTTCCTGTGAATCCCGCGCCGGCGGCGGATTCGCCGACCACCCGCAATGTCGTTGGCACCGTTGCCGTATCGGCCGCGCGCACCGCGTAGCCGTCCATGGACGAAACCGCCTTGGGCGGATGGGAGACGCGGGCGGCAACGTCGGCCGCGAGCACGCGCCCGAGCGCGGCGGACAGCCCGACCGTTTCCGCCGGAACGGTCTCGACTCCGGCCAGCACCTTGGCCAGCGCTTCGTCGACCGAAATCATCTTATTTTCCCCGGAACACGCCCGACTTGCCGCCCGCCTTGTAGACGAGCCGGATGTCGGAAATCCGCATGGCGCGGTCGATCGCCTTGCACATGTCGTAAACGGTGAGCGCGGCGACGGCGACGGCGGTGATCGCTTCCATCTCGACACCGGTTTGCCCGGTAACGGCGCAAGTGGCGGCGATATCGACCGCCGTGCGTTTCGGATCGCACGTCAATTCGACCGTGACCGAGGTGAGCCCGAGCGGATGGCAAAGCGGGATCAGGTCGGGCGTGCGCTTGGCGCCCATGATGCCGGCGAGTTGGGCGACGGTCAGCACGTCGCCCTTCTTGACGCCGCCTTGCATGATCCGCTTCAAGGTCGCGGCCTGCATGTAGACGCTGCCCTTGGCGGTGGCGACGCGCGCGGTGGAGGGCTTGGCGCCGACGTCGACCATCACCGCGTTGCCCTTGGCGTCGATGTGGGTGAGCCTACGCGCCATGGGGCTATCCTTTCGCCGCGCGCTTTGCGGCAGGAGGCGCAAGCAACGCGCGGGTCGCGGCGGCGACGTCTTTCGCCCGCATCAGCGATTCCCCGACCAGGAATCCGCCCGCGCCGGCGGCCGCCATGCGCGCGAGATCGGCCGGGGCCGCGAGCCCGCTTTCGGCGACGGAAAAACGGCCGGCGGGAATGCGCGGGATCAGGCGCTCGCCGGTCGCCAGATCGACCTTCAAGGATTTGAGGTCGCGGTTGTTGACTCCGATCAGGGACGATTTCAGCTTGAGGGCACGATCGAGTTCGGCGTCGTCGTGGACTTCGACCATTACGTCCATGCCGAGGCGAAGCGCCTCGCTTTCCAATGCCGCCGCTTCGGCGTCCGTCAGCGCCGCCAGGATCAGCAGCACGGCATCGGCTCCGATCGCGCGGGATTCGACGATCTGATAGGGATCGAGCATGAAGTCCTTGCGCAGCACCGGCAGCGGCGCCGCCTGCCGCGCCTCGGCCACGAATTCGTCCGCACCCTGGAAATAGGGCGCGTCGGTCAGCACGGAGAGGCACGCGGCGCCGCCCTCGGCGTAGGCGCGGGCCAGGCAAGCAACGTCGAAATCGGCGCGGATCAGCCCGGCCGAAGGCGAGGCGCGCTTGATTTCGGCGATCAGGGCGAAACGCCCGGCGGCCCGAGCGGCGGCAAGCGCCTTATGAAAGCCGCGCGGTGGTTCGGCCGCTTGGGCGCGGACGCGCAGTTCGCTTTCGGGCACGGCCTGTTTGCGCGCCGCCACGTGACGACGTTTGTCGGCGCAGATTTTCGCGAGAATGTCGTTCGCCATCGGGGCGCTCACTGCGCCGCGTCCGAGTTGGTGATCCGCACCAGGGCATCGAGCGCCGCCTTGGCGCGGCCCTGGTTGACCGATTGGGCGGCGAGCCTGACGCCGTCGGCTAGGTTCTTCGCCTTGCCGGCGACCAGCAGCGCGGCGCCGGCGTTGAATTCGGCGATGTCGCGGAAAGGATTTGATTTTCCGTCCAATATCTCGCGGATGGCGCGCGCGTTGACTTCCGCGTCGCCGCCCTTGAGCAGCGCCGGATTGACGCGGGCGAGGCCGACGTCCTCGGGCGACACCTCGAAAGTATGCACGCGGCCGTCTTTCCATTCGGCGACGAAGGAGGGCCCGGTGGTGGTCAATTCGTCGAGGCCGTCGCTGCCGTGCACCACCCAGGCGCGCTCGCAGCCGAGCCGACCGAGCACGGCGGCCATCGGCTCGATCCAGGCGCGCGAAAAGCATCCGGTCATCTGGCGCTTGACGCCGGCCGGGTTGGAGAGCGGCCCGAGGATGTTGAAGATCGTGCGCACGCCCAGCTCGCCGCGCGCCGGGCCGACGTGGCGCATGGCGCCGTGATGGCGCGGCGCCATCAGGAACGCGATGCCGGCTTCCTTGAGGGCGCGCTCGACCAGGGCGAAATCGCAATCGAGATTGACGCCGAGGGCCTTGAGCACGTCGGCCGCGCCCGATTTGGAAGATACGGCGCGGTTGCCGTGCTTTGCGACCGGCACGCCCGCGCCGGCGACGATCAACGCCGCCGCCGTGGAAATGTTATACGTGCCCTGCGCGTCGCCGCCGGTGCCGACCACGTCGATGGCTCCGGGCGGCGCCGTGATGCGCGTCATCTTTTCGCGCATGACCGTGACCGCGCCCGCGATTTCCTCGACCGTTTCGCCGCGCACGCGCAAGCCCATCAGGAACCCGCCGATCTGCGCCGCCGTCGCTTCGCCCGACATGATGATGTCGAACGCCGCCGCCGCTTCCGCTTCGCTCAGCGCCTTGCCGTCCGCCACCTTGGCGAGCAGCGGCTTCAACGAACGGGGGGAAGGGGGATGCTCGCTCATGCCGCTTTCCGCGCGCGGGCGATTGCCAGGAAATTGCGCAGGATCGCGTGCCCGTGTTCCGAATGGATACTTTCGGGATGGAACTGGACGCCATGCACCGACTGGGTGCGATGGGAAAGGCCCTGGATCACGCCGTCGTCGCTTTCGGCGGTGATTTCGAGAATGTCGGGCAATCCCTCGCGCGCGACCGTGAGCGAATGGTAACGCGTCGCGTGCAAGGGCGACGGAATGCCGGCGAACAGGCCGCGCCCGTTGTGGCGGATTTCGCTGACCTTGCCGTGCATCGGCTTGGGCGCCCGCACCACGCGCCCGCCGTAGGCCTGGCCGATGGCCTGGTGGCCGAGACAGACGCCGAGCAGCGGAATCCGCCCGGCGTTCCCGCGGATGAGATCGAGGCAGATGCCCGCCTTGTCCGGATCGCACGGCCCGGGGGAAATCACGATTCCTTCGGGCGCCAGCGCCAGGGCCTCGTCGGGCGTGAGCGCGTCGTTGCGCTTGACCAGAACCTCGGCGCCGAGTTCGCCCAGGTAATGGCGCAGGTTGTAGGTGAAACTGTCGTAATTATCGATGAGCAGCAGCATGGATCGAGCCAGAATAAAAAAGCCGGGGGCGGATCATACCGCCCCCCTCCCGATAATGAAAGTTCGCGCTACCGGCCGAAAACGACTTCTTAGACCTCGACCTGGGCGCCGAGCTCGACCACCCGATTGCGGGGCAGTTGGAAGAATTCCGCCGCGCCGGACGCGTTGCGCGTCATCCAGGCGTAAAGATGCTTGCGCCAGATAACCATGTCCGGGGTATCGACCGGAATTACGGTTTCCCGGCTGACGAAATAGGTGATCTGGAACACGTCGTAGAAAAAACCGAGTTGGGCGAGGGAGGCGTTGGCCAACGTCTTCGGAATATCGGGCGTGTCCATGAACCCGAAATGGAGAACGACCTGGCTGATGTTGTCGCCGAAATCCTTGTGGGTCACGCGCCGCTCGGCGGACACAGAGGGCACTTCCTCGATCGCCACCGTCAGCAGCACCACCCGCTCGTGCAGGACCTTGTTGTGCTTGAGGTTGTGCAATAGCGCGGTTGGCACGCCTTCCGCCGCCCGGGTGAGAAAGATCGCCGTGCCTGGCACACGCGCCACGCCCGAAAGGCTTTTCTTGAATTCGTCGATCGACAGAGCCGCCTGAGTACGCCGCGCCAGCAGCAAGCCGCGACCTCGCTTCCAGGTGGTGAGGACGAGGAACATCACGAATCCGATCGCGAGCGGGAACCAGCCGCCGTGAGTGACCTTGGTGACGGTCGCGCCAAAAAACGCGACGTCGAGCAGCAGAAACACGGCGAGGGCAAGCGCGATCTTGCGCCAGCTCCATCGCCACAACGCCAGCATGACCGCACCGATCAGCAGCGTTTCGATCATCATGGTGCTGGTGACCGCGACGCCATAGGCTGCCGCCAAATTGCTCGAGCTCCGGAATCCGAATACGAGCGCCAGCACGCAAATCATCAGCAGCCAATTGACGAAGGGGATGTAGACTTGGCCGATCTCGCGGGCCGAGGTGTGCGGGATCTTCATGCGCGGGATGTAGCCGAGTTGGATCGCCTGCTGGGTGACGGAAAACGCACCCGAGATCGTCGCCTGCGAGGCGATCACGGTCGCCAGTGTCGCCAACACGATCATCGGTGCCAGCGCCCATTCGGGCGACATCCGGAAGAACGGGTTTTCGATGGCGCCGGGACGGACGAGCAACAGTGCCCCCTGGCCAAAATAATTAAGCAGCAAGCCGGGCAGCACGACCAGATACCAGGCGAGCCGGATCGGCAGGCGCCCGAAATGCCCCATATTGGCATAAAGCGCTTCGGCGCCGGTTACGGCGAGCACCACCGAGCCGAGCGCCAGAAATCCAGTCAACCCGTCGTTCCACAAAAACAAAACCGCATAGTGCGGCGACAAAGCCGACAGTACCTTGGGATAGGCCGCGATGTTCTTGACCCCGAGGATCGCCAGCACCACGAACCAAACCAAAACCACGGAACCGAAAAGCGCGCCGACCTTGGCGGTGCCTTGGCGCTGGATCAGGAACAACAGGAACAGAATGATCGCGGTCAACGGCAGGACAACCGGCTCGAACCACGGGCCCATGACGTTGAGACCTTCGACTGCGCTTAGCACCGAAATCGCCGGTGTCAGCATGGCGTCGCCGTAAAACAACGCCGCCGCGAAAATGCCGAGGGTGCCGACGACGCGCGTCAGGATCGGACGCGCCGCCGCCGCCTGGGTCACCAGCGCGAGCAGTGCCACGCTGCCGCCTTCGCCGCGGTTGTCGGCGCGCATCAGGACGATCGCGTACTTGATCGAGACGACGCAGGTGACGGACCAGAAGACGAGCGAGAGCACCCCCAGCACGTGCATGCGATCGATAGGCAAAGGGTGCGCGCCGGCGAACGTTTCCTTGATGGCGTAGAGCGGGCTGGTTCCGATATCGCCGAACACGACGCCGAGCGCCGTGAACATGAGCGCGCCGACGCCGGAAGACGCGATCCTGGCGGGTGCGGCCAAGCCGTCGCCGGAAGCGGCGGGCGCGGGTGCGGACATGCGGTGCGTACAGGGCGGGGGACGTGCCGGTGGGTTGATACCCCCCGCAGGGCAAGCCGGGGAAAGCAAAAATCAGGCGGAATCGCATTTTTCACCCCTTGACCGGGGTACCCCGGAGGGGCCATATCAACGTTACAGTTAACTGTAAGGTTTACCGCCATGCCCGACGCCGTGACCCAAAAGGACCTCTTTGAACCCGCCGAGGCGAGTCTTTATACGCTCGCGATCGAAGGGATGACTTGTGCCTCCTGCGTCGCCCGGGTCGAGAAGGCGTTGGGCGCCGTTCCCGGCGTCCGCCGCGCCGAGGTCAATCTGGCGACCAATGAGGCCCGCGTCGCGGTCCAAAACGACGCCGCCGTCGCCGACCTGCTGCAAGCGGTTGTCAAGGCAGGCTACGGCGCCACCGTCGCACCCGCGCAGATCGATGTCGCCGACGACGAATCGAAAGTGCGCGAACGGGTGCGGCGGGAAGGGTGGACCTTCATGCTCGCCGCGATCCTTACCGTTCCGTTCGTCGCGCACATGATCGGCGCCGTCACCGACACGCACCTGTTTTTGTTTCCCGCTTGGGTGCAGCTTGGCCTCGCCAGCGTCGTCCAGTTCGGCGCCGGAGCGCGTTTTTATGGTCCCGCGTGGCGGTCGCTGCGCGCCGGAACCGGCAACATGGACTTGCTGGTGGTGCTGGGGACGCTCGCCGCCTACGGCCTCAGCGTCTGGCTGATGTTCCGGCCCGAACCGGCAGGACCCGAGGAACTTTATTTCGAGGCCGCGACGGTGGTCATCACCCTGATCCTGCTCGGCAAGTTCCTTGAAACCCGCGCCATGCATTCGACCACCGCGGCGGTGCGCGCCCTGATGAAGCTTCGACCGGAAACGGCGAGGGTTGTTCGGGATGGAATCGAGGTTGAGGTGCCCGCCGCGTCGGTCGCGAGCGGCGAGGTTGTCGTCGTCCGCCCGGGCGAACGCTTGCCGGTCGATGGCGTGGTGATCGAGGGCGTCAGCGAAATCGACGAATCCCTGATAACCGGCGAAAGTCTGCCTGTCGCCAAAAACCCGGACGACAAAGTTACCGGCGGGTCGATCAACGGCAGCGGATTGCTGCGGGTGCGCGCGACCAAGGTCGGCGTGCAATCGACCATCGCGCGTATTATCGCCCTGATTCAGAACGCGCAGGCAAGCAAGGCGCCGATCCAGCGGTTCGTCGATCGGGTCGCGGCGATCTTTGTGCCCATAGTCGTCGTCATCGCGGCCGTTACGACGGTTGGTTGGCTGATGGCCGGAGCCGGAATCGAAGCGGCGATTTTGAATGCCGTCGCCGTGCTGGTAATCGCGTGCCCGTGCGCGCTCGGCTTGGCGACGCCGACCGCGATCA
The DNA here is from genome assembly GCA_016872535.1 of Rhodospirillales bacterium. Taxonomy (NCBI): domain Bacteria; kingdom Pseudomonadati; phylum Pseudomonadota; class Alphaproteobacteria; order Rhodospirillales; species Rhodospirillales bacterium. Next base: position 37,065 of record VGZQ01000023.1, read on the forward strand.
TGGTCGGAACCGGGCTCGCCGCGCGTCGTGGCATTTTGATCAAGGACGCCGAAGCGTTGGAACGGGCAAAGGCAATCGGCACGGTCGTCTTCGACAAGACCGGAACCCTGACCGAAGGCAAGCCTAAGGTTTTCGAAATCGTTCCCGCCGGCGGCGAAGACCCGGACGCGCTGCTGCACTTGGCCGCTTCGGCCCAGCGCGGCAGCGAACACCCCCTCGGCCGCGCCGTAGTGGCGAAAGCAGTCGAGGCGAGACTGGCGCTGGCCGAGCCCAAGGATTTTGTCGCTCTTCCCGGCCGGGGCCTGCGCGCCACTGTCGCCGGGCGCGCCATTGCCATCGGCAGCCGCCGGCTGATGAACGAACTGGGCGTCGCCATCGACGCGCTCGAGCCGGCGGCCCAAACGATCGAGACCGAGGGCCGCACCGCCATCTGGATCGCCGATACCCACTCGTCGCGCGCGCTCGGTCTGATCGGCATTGGCGACGCGCCGCGCGAAACCGCCGCCGAGGCCGTTATCCGGCTCAAGGCGAAGGGAATCGAGCCTGTCATGCTGACCGGCGACAATGCGCGTACCGCACGCGCCGTCGCCGGACGGATCGGAATTGAATCGTTGCGCGCGGAGGTCTTGCCCGGCGACAAGGCGAACGAAGTGGCGAAGATTCGCGCCGGGGGGAACGCGGTGGCCATGGTCGGCGACGGTGTCAATGACGCGCCCGCGCTTGCCGCCGCCGATGTCGGCATCGCCATGGGTTCGGGCACCGATGTCGCCATGCACGCCGCCGGCGTGACCCTGATGCGCGGCGATCCCCGGCTGGTGGCGGACGCGATCGACATCTCGCGCGCGACCTCGTCGCGAATCCGCTGGAACTTGTTCTGGGCATTTATTTACAACATCGTCGCCATCCCGGCCGCCGCGCTCGGGCTGCTGACACCGGTGATCGCCGGAGCGGCGATGGCCATGAGCAGCGTTTCGGTGGTCGTCAGTTCGCTGTTGCTGCGCCGCTGGCGCCCGCAACGCTAGGAAAGGACAGACGATGGATACGCTCGCAACGCCTCTCGATATCGGCGCGTGCGCCCAAGCGACCGGCGTGCCCGCCAAGACCATTCGTTATTATGAGAGCATCGGCATCCTGCCGCCGGCGCCGCGCGCCGACAACGGTTACCGCCGCTACGGCGAAAAGGAGATCGAGACTTTGCGCTTCGTCCGCCGCGCCCGCGATCTCGGTTTTTCGCTCGACGAGGTCGCCAAGCTGCTCGCGCTCTGGCGGGACAAGAACCGGGCCAGCGCCGACGTGAAGGCGCTCGCCCTTGAACACGCGCAGGCGCTCGACGAACGGATCGCGAAGCTGAAGACCATGCGCGAAACGATCCTGGCGCTCGCCGCGCGCTGCCACGGCGACCACCGGCCCGATTGCCCGATCCTCGCCGACATCGCGTCCGCACCGGAGAAGACATGAACACATTGCGGCGCAAATCCGGTTCGCGCCGCCTAACGCGGTGGGCGTTGGCCGCCGCCGCGCTCGCGATCGTGGCCGGCGCGGCGTGGCTGTGGCAACAAGCGCGCCCCGAGCCCGAACCGGTGCGCGCCGACGCGGGCGCGCGGCCGGTGCCTTGGTATCTGACCCAGCGGCCGCCCTCGATGCTGGTGACGGCGCCGGACAAGCCGATCCTGCCCGACGACGACGGCGTGCGCGAAAAGGGACACGCCTACGAAGAAGCGCTTGCGCGCGAGGTGCGGCGCACCTATGTGCCGACATCACGACCGGCGGCGCGCGCGCTCCCGGCCGTGCCCGACGATCCGTCACTGCCGCCGTGGCGACGTTACGCCCAACCGGCACCCGAGGCCCACGGCAAGCCGCGCGTGGTCGTGGTCATCGACGACTTGGGTATAGACCGCGCGCGCTCGGCCCGCGCCGCGCTCCTGCCCGGGCCGCTCACGCTCTCTTTTCTCACCTATGCCCAGGATCTCCCCGAACAGACCCGTGCCGCCCGCGCCAACGGCCACGAGCTGATGCTGCACGTGGCGATGGAGCCCAACGACAAGTCCGTCGATCCCGGCCCCAATGTCCTGCTCGTCGGCCAGAGCGCCGAGGAAATCCGCAAGAGCCTGATCTGGGGCTTCGGCCGTTTCGAAGGCTACGTCGGCATCAACAACCACATGGGCAGCCGCTTCACCCGCGACATCGACGGCATGAATGTGGTGATGGAGGAAGTGGGACGGCGGGGGTTGCTGTTCCTGGATTCCCGCACCTCGGGCAAGACTGTCGCCGCCGACTTGGCCCAGCGCCATCGCGTGCCGTTCGAGGAGCGCAATGTTTTCCTCGATGCCGAGGACCGCGCGGGCGAGGCGGAGGCCCGGCTCAAGGAACTGGAAACCCTCGCGCGCCGCCACGGCCAAGCCATTGCCATCGGACATCCCAAGGACCGGACCTTGGACGCGCTCGCCGCGTGGCTGCCGACCCTCGACGCCAAGGGCTTGGTTCTCGTACCCGCGAGCGCGGTTGCCCGCGCCCCAGAAGGCGCGCGTACGGTCCAACGTTGAACCGAACACAGCAAAGGAGAAACGCCCATGTCCACTTACCGAATCGACGGCATGACCTGCCAGGGTTGCGCCAACGCCGTGACCAAGGCGATTCAGGCCGCCGCGCCAAAAGCCAAAGTCGCGGTCGACCTCGCCGCCAAGACGGTGACGGTCGATGACGTCGTCGCCGTCGACGCCGTGCGTGTCGCGGTGCAGGGGGCCGGGTTCACCTACGTCGGCAAGGCCTAGCCGGTTCGCCGCCGTACCCGGCGCGCCAACCAGACGACGATCGCGAACCCCACCGTCGCAGCGACGATGTTGGAGAGCATGGCGGCTTCGTGCCCCCACGCTTCGACGATTACGGCATAGAGCGCGGGCGCGAGCGCGATCGCCATCAGCACCGGCACGGTCATGGCGCCGATCAGCGCGCCGTAGCCGGCCGCGCCGAACAGCACCAGCGGCGCCACCCCGCGCGCGATGGTGACGAGGCCGTTGGAAGCGCCCTGGCCGAACGCGAACGCGAAACCGGCGACAAGCCCGAACGGCAGCAACACCGCGACCAGGGCCAGCGGCGTGAGCCCGATAGCGATCATGGTCAGCGTCAGCGGATGCAGCGCGCCGCCGAAAACGATTTCCCATACCCGGCCCGTCACCTGACCGATACCTTTCAAGGACGCGGCCATGACCGCCGCGTCGTGGGAGAGCCCGAACGCGATCAAGATATCGACGGCGTGGGCCGATAGCGCCGAATTGACGTACATCAGCAGCACGAAGGCGAGCGTCAGCCCGATCACCGCGACCGTACGCTCACGCCCGACCAGCAGACCGGCTCCGCTATCGGCCGCAGCGGCGGTCTTTTCGGACATCGCGACCGTCGGAGCCGACTTTGGCAGAAAGAGCGCGTGCAGCGGCAGGCAGACGAACAAATTGAGCGCGGCGTAGATCCCGAAGGTCGCGCGCCAGCCGAAGGCGGCGAGCAGTTCAGCCCCCAATGGCCAAAACACCGTGGTGGCGAGGCCGCCGTAGAGCGTCAGCACCGAAATCGCGCGTCGCGCGTCCGCGCCGCCGGCCGAGGCGAGCGTCGCGAACGCGGCCTCGTAGAGCATGAAGCGCATGGCGAAGCCGAGTACCGCCCACGCCAAAAAATAGAGCGGCAGCGTCGGCGCCAGCGCCGCGCCCCCGAGCCCAAGCGCGGCCAGACCCGAACCGGTGGCCAATGCGGCGCGGCCGCCCGTCCGGTCGATCAGCTTCCCGGCCGGGCGGGCGACCAGAGCGCCGATCACCAGACTCGCGGAAAATGCGGCGAACACTTCGGTCCGCCCCCAGCCGGTATCGGCGACGATCGGCGTCGCCAGGATCGCCGGGGCATACATGGTGGTGCCCCAGCCGATGATCTGGGTGAGCCCTAGGGTCCGGACTCAATTGGCCCACCATACTACGGCGGCGGCCAAGAACACGCCGGAGAGGAAGACGTCGGCGCGTTTGTCGTAACGGGTGGCGATCCGCCGGAAGTCCTTGAGACGACAGAACATG
>VGZQ01000024.1 GCA_016872535.1 Rhodospirillales bacterium
CGTCGCGGCTTACGTGAAAGCGAAACGGGCCGCCAAGGAAGCGATCACCGGCTTCGGCCATCGGGTCTATCGCACCGAGGACCCGCGCGCGCGCCATATGCGCGAAGGAGTCAAGCGCCTGTCACAGGCGATGGGCCAGCCGAAGTGGTATCAGATCCTGGAAGGCGTGGTGGAGGCGATGAAACCCTACGCCCGCCATGGGGTCAATGTGAACGTCGATTTCTACTCGGGCGTCATCTATCACCTGCACGGCATCCCGAAAGATTTGTTCGTGCCGATTTTCGCGGTCGGGCGTGTGCCCGGCTGGACCATGCAAGTGCTGGAGCAGATCGCCAACAACATCCTGATCCGGCCGCTTTTACACTACATCGGGCCGGACTTGCGCCCCTACGTGCCGATCGACAAACGCTGAAAAATCAGTTCGGTCGGAGCCCGAGGATGCGGCGCGCTTCCGAAGGCGTCGCCGGACGGCGGCCGCGACGAGCGCAGCGTTCGACCGCCATGCGCACCAACTCGACGTTGCCGTCGGCCAATCGCGTCTTGTCGGCCTTGACGTTGTCTTCGAGCCCGGTGCGGGTATGCCCGCCGAGCTCGATCGCCCAGTCGCTGACCTCGGCCTGGTGGCGGGCGATACCGGCGGCGGTCCAGGTCGCACCCGGCATCACGTCTTCCAACTCCTTGATCATGAATTCGAGGATGCTGCGCCGGGCCGGCAGCGCGTTGGGAATGCCCATGACGAACTGGACGTGCGCCGGCGCCTTGAGCAGGCCCTTCTTGACGAGGTTGGCGGCGTTGTAGAGCATGGCGAGATCGAAGATTTCGATTTCCGGCTTGATATCGGCATCGAGCATAGTCTTGGCGAGCCCTTCGACGAAGTCGGGCGGGTTTTCGTAGATCGCGGTCGGAAAGTTGACCGACCCGGTCGCGAGCGAGGCCATGTCCGGCTTGAGATACAGCATAGCGCCGCGCTCCGACTGGTTGCGCCCGCGCCCGCCGGTCGAAAACTGGATGATCATGCCGGGGCAATGCTTGCGTACGCCTTCCTGCACGGCGGCGAACAGCTCGGGCTTGGAGGACGGCGTCTCGTCCGGGTTGCGGGCGTGGATGTGGACGAGGGAGGCGCCGGCCTCGAACGCGGCGTGAGTCGACTCGATCTGCTCGGCCGGCGTCACCGGCAGCGTCGGATTGTCCTTCTTGCGCGGTACCGAGCCGGTGATGGCGACGGTGATGACGACGGGGGTGCTCATGGAAATGCTCCGCTGGCCGAACGAGGGGGCTATTCGATAGCGCCGCGCCGGGCGGCGCAAGGGGCAAGTCGCTCGGGATAAGCCGGGACGGCGGCCGGGTTCCGCCGGACGAAAATCGGGTTTAAAGTAACGCCGTCATTTCCACCGCCGCATTACGGTTTTTCCATGCGCGACGACCGGCTGGCCATTTTGAGCGAGCTTGAGCGCAAGGTGCTTTGGCTCGCGGTTTGGACCATCCATCGCGCCAACCACGTCCGTCCCGACGCGGATGGGATCAAGGTCGGCGGCCATCAGGCGTCGTCGGCGTCGCTTGCCACCATCATGACCGCGCTTTATTTCGGCGTGCTCCGCCCCGAAGACCGGGTTGCGGTCAAGCCGCATGCGAGCCCGGTCTTTCACGCCATCCAATACCTGCTCGGCCGGCAGACGCGGGAGAAGCTCGAAGGCTTCCGCGCCTATAGGGGCGCGCAAAGCTATCCCTCGCGCACCAAGGACTCAGGAGACGTCGATTTCTCGACCGGCTCAGTCGGCCTCGGTGTGGCGCAAACGCTCTTTTCCTCGCTCGCGCGCGATTACGTCCGCGCCCACGGCTGGGTCAAGGACGAAACGCCGGGGCGTATGATCGCCCTGGTCGGCGACGCCGAACTCGACGAAGGCAATATTTTTGAATCCCTGCTCGAAGGCTGGAAGCACGGCCTGCGCGACTGCTGGTGGATAATCGACTACAACCGGCACAGCCTGGATGCGGTGATCCGCGAAGGCTTGTGGGAACGCTACGAAGCGCTGTTCCGCGCCTTCGGCTGGGACGTGGTGATCCTGAAGTACGGCTCGTTGCTGCAGGCGGCCTTCCGCGAGGAAGGCGGCGAGGCCCTGCGCGAATGGATCGATCGCTGCCCGAACCAGCTTTATTCGAGCCTGGTGTTTCGGGGTGGCGCCGCCTGGCGCAAGCATCTCCGGGACCATTTCGGCGAGACGCACGCCGTCGCGCGGCTGGTCGCCAAGCGCTCGGACGAGGAACTGGCGCGGCTGATGACCAATCTTGCCGGCCACGACCTGCCGACGCTGCTCGACGCCTTCGGCCGCATCGACCATCATCGTCCCGTCTGCTTTATCTGTTACACCATCAAGGGCTTTGGGCTGCCGTTCGCCGGGCACAAGGACAACCACGCCGGCCTGATGACCCCGGAGCAGATGGAAGGCTTTCGCGCCGCGATGGGCATCGGCCCAGGGCGTGAATGGGACAAGTTCGAGGGCCTTGCCCTGCCGATCGAACGGATACGGACATTTCTCGACGATGTGCCGTTCGCCAAGCGTTCGCGCGAAAAGACGCAGGCGTCGAAGGTGCCGGTGCCGGCCGAATTGCCGGTCGCGATCCAGCCGGTGATGTCCACCCAGGGCGGCTTCGGCGCGATCCTCAACGAAATCGCCAAGGAAGACTCGCCTTTGGCCGAGCGCATCGTTACCACCTCGCCCGACGTGACGGTCTCGACCAACTTGGGTGCCTGGGTCAACCGTCGCGGCCTGTTCGCGCGCGAGGAGATGGCCGACACCTTCAAGAACGAGCGGATTCCCTCCACCTTCACCTGGGAATTCTCGCCCCGGGGCCAGCATATCGAACTCGGCATCGCCGAGATGAACTTGTTCATCGTGCTTTCCGCCCTCGGCCTGTCGCACGCGCTGCACGGCGCGCGGCTGTTGCCGATCGGCACGCTTTACGATCCGTTCATCGCGCGCGGGCTCGACGCCCTCAATTACGCGTGCTACCAGGACGCCCGCTTCATCCTGGCGGCGACGCCGTCGGGCATCACCCTCGCGCCCGAGGGCGGCGCGCACCAGTCGATCGCGACGCCCCTGATCGGCATGGCCCAGGACGGGCTCGCCGCGTTCGAGCCGGCGTTCGTCGACGAACTCGCGGTGGTGCTGGCGTGGGCGTTCGATTACATCCAGCGCGACGGGGCGGGCGAGGGGCCGGAGCGCGATTGGTTGCGCGATGCGACCGGCGGCTCGGTGTACTTGCGCCTCTCGACCCGGCCGGTCGAGCAGCCGAAGCGGGCGATGAGTCCTGAGCTGCGCCAAGCGATCGTCGATGGCGCCTATTGGCTGCGCCCGCCCGGCCCCAACTGCCAGGTGGTCATCGCCTATACCGGCGCGGTCGCGCCCGAGGCGATCCAGGCGGTCGGGCTATTGGCGGATTCGCGCCGCGACGTCGGTCTGCTCGCGGTCACGTCCGCCGACCGGTTGAACGCGGGCTGGACCGCGGCGATGCGCGCGCGCGAACGCGGAGAGGTTCGCGCCCGGGCTCATGTCGAGCGGCTGCTCCAGGGCTTGCCCGCCCATTGCGGGATCGTGACGGTGCTTGATGGCCATCCGGCGACGCTCGCCTGGCTCGGTTCGGTCGGCGGGCATCGGGTGCGCGCGCTCGGGGTCGAACACTTCGGCCAATCGGGCGCGATCCCAGACCTCTACCGGCATTATGGCATCGATTCCAACGCCATCGTCGCGGCGGCGGAAGCGATCGCGCCGGGGCGGCCGATCCCCTACCTCAAGGCGTTGCCGTAGTTATTTCGCGTCCGCGGCGGCGTCGGCGACGGTCAACGGTTCGCCCTTAAGGAAGCGGCGGACGTTGTCGGCAACCAGCGTGCTGATGCGCAGATTGGATTCGTTGGTCACGCCCGAAATGTGCGGGGTGAGAATGAGATTGGGCACGCCGACGTAGCGGCTGCCGGCAGGAAACGGTTCCTCGGCGAAGACGTCGATGGTGGCGCCGCCGAGGTGGCCGGAGCGGAGCGCGTCGGCGAGCGCCGCTTCCACCACCACTTCGCCGCGCGCGGTATTGATCAGGTACGATCCCTTGGGCATGCGGGCGAGCGCGGCGGCGCCGATGATGCCGCGGGTTTTCGGGGTCAGCGGCGTATGCACGCTGAGCACGTCGAGGCGGGGAAGGAAATCGGGAAACGTGGCACGCTCGACCCCGTAGTGCTTCCAGGCGGGATCGTCGGCGGCAACGAACGGATCGGCGGCCATCAGGCGCATGCCAAAGGCGGCGGCCCGGCGCGCGACTTGGCGGGCGATGGCGCCGAAGCCGAGCAGACCGAGGACGCGCCCTTGCGCCTCGCGCCCCACCATGCGCGTGCGCGGCCAAAGGCCCGCGAGAATCTCGTCGTTGGCGTGGAAGGCGCCGCCGCGCAGCATGACCAGGATCGCGGCGATGGTAAATTCGGCGACCGACACTTCGTTGGCGCCGGTCGCGGGCAGGACGGGGATTTTCCTGGCCGCGCACGCCTTGAGGTCGATGTTGTCGAGGCCGACTCCGAGCCGGCCGACCACCTTGAGCTTGGGCCCGAGCGCGAGCAGGGACTCGTTGACCGGCGTGCGGTTGCGCACCACCAACGCGCGGCAGTCGGCCAGCAGCGGGGCGAGCGCGTCCCGATTGCCGATCAAGGCGGGGTCGTAACGGGTATCGAACTCGCGCGCCAGCATGTCGATGCCGGCCTGGTCCATGAATTCGGTGATGACGATGTCGGGCATGGCGGGACTTTATATATCGACCGACGGCGGGATCGCCAGGGTGGCGCCGCGCGCGATCTCGGTTGACGCGCCCCGCGGCCGCGGGGATAGTCCGTCCGCCATGCCCTTGTTTTCCGCATCCGCCTTGGCCGATTGGCTCGGCCGCGCTTTCGCCGGCCTCGGCGTCGAACCCGCGTCCTCCCTCGGGGCGGCCAAGGTCCTGGTCCGCACCAACGCCCGCGGCATCGATACCCACGGGGTTTCGCGCGCGCTGGTTTACGCGCAAAAGCTGCGCTCGGGCGAACTCAATCCCCGCCCCCAAGTGCGCTACGAGGAACGTCACGGCGTTATTCATTGTCACGCCGACGGCGGCCTCGGCCAGAGCGTGGGCATGGACGCCATCGACCGCGCGGTCGCGCGCGCGGGCCAATCCGGGTTCGTACCGATGGTCCTGCACGAAGTCGGGCATCTCGCCGCGCTCGGCATGTTCGCGCTCCGCGCGGCCGAGCAAGGCATGGCTGCGTTCGTCACCCAGACGACTCCGCCGATCATGGCGCTCGCCGGCTCCAAGGGTGCCGCCATCGGCAACAATCCGCTCGCGTTCGCGGCACCCGTTCCCGGCGGACCGCCCTTGGTGTTCGACATGGCGGCGAGCGGCGTCGCGCGCGGCAACGTGTTGGCCGCCAAGCGCGAAGGCCGTCCGATCCCGGAAGGCTGGGCGATCGACGAAGAAGGACGCCCGACCACCGACGCGGATGCCGCGCTCAGGGGCGCGATGCTGCCGATGGCCGGGCACAAGGGCATCGGGCTCGCGATGATGGTCGAATTCCTGGCCGGCAGCCTTTCCGGAGCCAAGCCGCCGGCGACGGCCGGCGCCAAGCCGGGTAGCGCGCCTTCGCGGGTGGGCGCGTTTCTGTTCGTCGTCAATCCCGGGCTGGTGACGGAGCGCGCCGGGTTCGACGCCCACGTCGCCGGATGGATGGCGACCTACAAGAAGGCGAGCGGCGAACAAGGCCGCTATCCGGGCGAGCGCGCCGCCCAACTGGAACGAAAGCGCATGGCCGAGGGCATTCCGCTGAACGCGAGCGTGATCGCGGAATTGAAGCAGGTGGGCGAGTTGGCCAGCGTTCCGTTCGATCTCGCGGCGACCTGACGCCGTTTAACCGCACAATTAACGCGCGAAAACACGCCACTTGATTCATGTCAAGACGGTGTCGGATCGAAATCATTACCCTGTTTCGGCCTTACCGGGGAGAAACGCGGCATGGCTTCGGCATTGGACATCGTCCGCGACGAGCACCGCGATATCTTAAGGATATTGCACATGCTCGAAGATCTCGCGGAAGACGAAACGGTACTTGCGCGGGGAATTCAGTCGGGACTGATCGCTTCGATAGTCCAATACCTGTGGATTTTTCCCTACGCGATCCATCATCCGAAGGAAGAAAAGGGATTGTTCCCGGCGTTGACGGCGAAAGACGGAGGCACCCTGGTCGCGACCATCGCCGAACTCATCGGCGATCACGCCAAGGGCTACCGGCTGTTGCGGGAAATCGAAAACGCCATGCTCGCCAGCGGCGCGCAGGGCGGGATTACCAGGCTCAGGACGGCCATACGCGATTATGTCGATCATAAACGCCGTCATATCGAGCGGGAAGAAAGAGAAATCCTTCCCGCGGTGGAGAGGATACTCGACGTCGAGAACCACACGACCGTAAAGAAGACGTTTGCCGATTTGAAAATCGACAAAAACATCCTCGCGCTGTTCGAGTCGCTCTTTCCCCACCGCCAAAAGGAGAAATAGCCAGTCGGAGAAGCGGGTTTCTATATCCTGTTCCTTTTTTCCCCGCTTCCGGCATCGCCCGTACCGTCTTTTCTGGCAGATCGGGCAAAATCGGCTCCGCCGCTGTTATGCCGGGTATTGAACACAGCCCCTAATTCCTGTCCTCTTTTCGTTTTATTGCAATTTCCGGCATAGGCCGAAGCAAGCGGTTTATCCACATTGTTTATATGTGGTATATATGTTGATTTTCATCAAGGCGCATTAAATATGCAATCTTTATCACAGCCGCTTTCGGGCGAAAGCAGGCGACCATGGCAGCGGCGTTGGACATCCTTCGCAAGGAGCACCGCGCCATCGCCCGCGTCTTGCATATGCTCAGGGATATCGTCGAAGACGACGCGGTTCTAGCGCGCGGCGTAGAATCGGGATTGATCGCGGCGATGCTCCGTTATCTTCACGTCTTTCCCTACGGCGTTCATCACCCGAAGGAAGAACAACAGTTATTTCCGGCAATGGCTGCGAGGGATTCCGGCGCAGTGGCAGCGGTGGCGGCATTGGTCGAGGAGCACGCCGCCGGATACGCGTTTCTGAACGACACCCGCCGGGCGTTGACCGAGATCGGCAGCCAAGGCGGATCCGGACGCCTGCGGCGGGCGATCCAAAATTGCATCGCGCACGAAACCCGTCATATGAAGCGGGAAGAAGACGAGATCTTGCCGGTGGCGGAACGGGTGCTGGACGGCGAAACCCTTGCCGCCATTGCCCAAACATTTGCCGCCAGCGACGAATCGCAAAAGAGCGCGAATATCCGGAAAATGTTCAAATCGCTGCACGGTCCCGACAGATAAGCGGGCCGCGCGCGATTCGTCGGCGTGTCAGCCGCCGTCTTTTTTCTTCGCCGAGGCTTCCGGAAACAGCCAGATGGCGAAAACCATGAACAGCGATAGCCCGAAGGCGATCAGGCCCGTGTGCGCCAGCTCGCCGCCCCGCTCGTAAAACCACACCGCGATCCCGACCAGGACGATCACGACCGACAAGGGAATCTTGATGTGCGGGGGCATGATGGGCTCTCCGTCCCGGTTGCGGGCGCGCACGGCCCCTTGACCGCGCGCGCGCCGACGCTGAAGATACCGCTAGTATATCACCGGTTCGTCAAGGTTCTCAATCCTTCCGCTCCCGCGAGGAAACGCGATCATGAGCAAACGCACACCGGCGCGCGCGCCCATGCCGGCGCCGTCCGCGCCGACGATGCCGCGCAAGAAGCGCACCATCGGCGAAATCCGGGATTCGAAGAAGACCGGCGAGAAGATGGTCTACACCTCGGTGCCCGACTACACCGCCGCGCGCTGGGCCGAGGCCGCCGGGGTCGACGTCTGCGTGGTCGGCGACAGCCTGGCGATGATCGCGCACGGCCATCCCAGCACCATCCCTGCGACCATGGACATGATGGTGATGCACGCCCAAGCCGTGCGGCGCGGCGCGCCCAACACCTTTTCGCTCGGCTGCATGCCGTATCAGAGCTACCACACGGTCGAGCGCGCGCTCGCCAACGCCACCCGCTTCATGCAGGAAGCGGCCTGCGACGCGGTCAAGCCGCAGGGCGGCAAGAGCCAAGCGCACATCCTGAAAGCGCTGGTTGATGCCGGGATTCCGACCGCGTCCCACATCGGGCTTACGCCGCATACCATCGCTATGTTCGGCGGCTTCAAGATTCAAGGGCGCACGGCGGAAGGGGCGATGAAGATTCTCGAGGATGCCTTCGCCATCCAGGACGCGGGCTGCTTTATGCTCGAATTCGAGGCGGTGCCCGCGCCGATCGCCAGGCTGATTTCCGAGCAGCTCGAGATTCCGACCATCGGCATCGGCGCCGGCAACGGCTGCGACGGGCAGATTTTGCTCAGCTACGACCTGCTCGGCGTGTTCACCGATTTCAAGCCGAAGTTCACCAAGCGCTACGCCAACCTGACCGAGGTGGCGGTGACCGGCCTGAAAAAGTACATCGACGAGGTCAAGAGAGGCAAATTCCCCGACGACGAGCACAGCTATTCCGTCGATCCGAAGGAATACGAGAAATTCGCCAAGCTGGTCCGCCGCCGGCGGCAGTTGTGAACCGGGCATGGGCGCGAAAGAATCACCCGTGAGGTTGGCCGACGCGATCGAGAGCACGAAGCCGACCTCGCTCTCCGACAAAGCCTACCGGCAACTGGAGGAGTTGATCGTTACGCTGCGTCTCGCCCCGGGCGAGGTACTGTCGGAAGCGGCGCTCGCCAAGAAACTCAAGATCGGCCGCACCCCGATCCGCGAGGCGCTGCAACGGCTCGCGCGCGAGGGCCTGGTGCTGATTCTCCCCCGGCGCGGCGTGCTGGTATCCGAAATCAACGTCAAGACGCAGCTTCGCTTGATCGAGGTGCGCCGCGAAATCGAGCGCCTGATGGCGCGCGCCGCCGCCGGCCGGTCGACGACCGAGGAACGGGACGAATTCCGCGCCATCGCCGAAGGCATGGACAAGGCGGCGGACGCCAACGACGATCTCGAATTCATGCGTCTCGACCGGCGCTTTAATCTGCTGATGGCGCACGCCGCGCGCAACGAATTCGCGAGCAAGTCGATGGGCCTGATGCACGGGCTCTCGCGCCGCTTCTGGTATCTGCACTACAAGGAATTCGCCGACTTACCGCTGGCGGCCAAGCTGCACGCCGAGGTTGCGCGGGCGGTCGCCTCCGGCGACGCGGAGGAATCGGCGCGGGCTTCCGACCGGCTGCTCGATTACATCGAGGACAGCACTCGCGGCACGCTGGATGCGCGAGCGCGAAGCGAAAGATAAGGCCATTCAGACCGGCGCCGATCAAATGGAAGGGCGTCCGTCCTTCATGCCATAATCGCGAAACACCTCGGCGACCCGGATGCGGTAGTCGCGGAACACGCCTTTGCGGCCGGCGGCTTGCGCCTCGCCGTGCTTGGCGTGGCGGTACCACTTCTCGACCGCGGCGCGGTCGCGCCAGATGGACAGCGACAAATACTTGCCCTTATCGGTCAGGCTTTCGAAGCGCTCGACGGAAACGAATCCGTCGGCCTGTTCCACATCCTTGCGGAGCGCGGCGGCAAGGTCGAAATATTTCCGGCCCTTTTTCGGATCGGGCCAGACTTCAAAGATGACGGCGATCATGGCGGGTTCCCCTCCGGGCATGGCGCGTGGCGCGGAATTCCGGGCGTCAAAACACTTCACAACCCCGGAACCCGTGGTAGTATACACAAAATATATCAGGGACAACCGCGCGGCGTCGGTTCGAAAACCGGCCGCAAGCTCGGGACAGGCGTGGGAGGAAACCAGACCGTATGAAGCGCTATACCGGCGACCGGACGATCGACGGGCTCCAGGTCCTGGTCGACGGCCGCCCGCTCGATCCGGCTTACGGCGTTCGCCGCATTTCGGACAAGGGTTTCGAATGGAGCTACGAAGGTGCCGCACCTGCCCAACTCGCCCTCGCCATTCTCGCCGATCATTACGGCGATCCGGCCAAGGCGCTGGCGAGCTACGAGAAATTCATGACCCGCGTGGTCGCCAACTTCGACAATGAATGGGAAATGACCAGTGCCGACGTGGATGCCGCGCTGCGGGCGCTGGAAGCCGATCAGCGGTAACGACGTGACACGACGACTCAACCGATAACCACCGAAAGGGAGGACGACATGAGCCTAATTCGAAATGGTTTGATCGCGATGGCCGCGGCGGCGGCGCTGCTCGCGGGGGCCGATCCGGCCTCGGCCCAGCAGCACAAGTGGAAAATGGCGACATCCTGGGACGGCGGCCCGCTGATGGATATCGGCGCCAAGGCCTACGCCGAGCGGATCAAGTTCCTGAGCGACGGGCGCATCGATATCCAGGTCTTCACCGGCGGCACGCTCGGCAAGGCGCTCGAGGTGACCAACACCGTCGCCAACGGCGTCGCCGAAGCCGGTCACCTGTGGATGGGCTACGATTGGGGCCGCGACAAGACCACCGTATTGTTCGGCGGTTTCGCCGGCAGCATGGATTCCGAGCGCATGCTGCACTGGCTCTATGAGGCCGGCGGCGCCGGCCTGTGGCGCCAGTTCCGCGAGGAAAAATTCGACGTGATTTCGTTCCCGATGTTCATCCGCACGGCCGAGGCGTTTCTCCATTCGCGCAAGGCGATACGGACCCTCGACGACCTCAAGGGCGTGAAGCTCCGCACCGCCGGCGCATGGCTCGAAATCGCCAAGGACCTCGGCGCGGCGCCGGTGACGACCCCGGGCGGCGAGGTGTATCCGATGCTCGAGCGCGGCGCTATCGACGCGACCGAATGGGGCACGTTGTGGGAAAACATCCCGACCGGCTTCCACAAGGTCGCCAAGTACGTGATCATTCCCGGCGTCCATCAGCCGACCGCGCCGTTCGAGCTGGTCATCAACAAGGCGGCGTGGGGCAAGCTTTCCGCGCGCGACAAAGCCCTGGTCGAACTGGCGGCCAAGCAGGTGACGTTCGAAACCTGGACCCGCATCGGCCA
Organism: Rhodospirillales bacterium; assembly: GCA_016872535.1. NCBI lineage: Bacteria > Pseudomonadati > Pseudomonadota > Alphaproteobacteria > Rhodospirillales > Rhodospirillales bacterium. The sequence goes on from VGZQ01000024.1 coordinate 11,064, forward strand.
CGAGGATGCCAAGGCGCTCGAGTTCTACCGTAAGGCGGGCAACGAAGTCATCGAGCTGGACGATAAGGTTCAGATCGAAACCAAGAAAATGGCCCTTGCCTGGGCGCAAAAGCAAGCCAAGGACAATCCCTGGTTCGACAAGGTCCTCAAGAGCCAGATGGAGTTCGAGGCGTTGTGGAAGGACGCGGCCCGCTATCGCAACGTGAAGTCGGGTAATTGAGACAGCGAATAGGGGGCGCGGGCGAATCCGCGCCCCCAGTCGATCGGAAGAATGCGGCGCCCGCGATATTCGCGAGCGCCGCCGGTTTTAAAGGGGTTCGATGGAGACGCTGCTGCGTTGGATCGACCGGATCACCGGCGGCGCGGGCGTGATCGCCGGCTGGTTGATCGTGCCGATAATCTTCGCCACCGCCTACGAGGTGTTTTCCCGTTACGTGCTCCAAGCCCCGACCATCTGGGCGTTCGAGGTCGGCTACATGGCCATGGGCGCCAACTTCCTGTTCGGCATCGCCTATACGCTGCGCGAAAAAGGGCACATCCGCGTCGACGCGCTCTACGGCCACCTGTTTTCGCGCAAAACGCAAGCGGTCGTCACGCTGCTCGGCTACCTCCTGCTGCTGCTGCCGGCGGCGTGGCTGCTGTCGGACGCGCTCTGGACTTACGCCTACAAAGCCGTTTTGACCATGGAGAAATCCGGCCAGTCGGCCTGGAACCCGGTGATCTGGCCGTTCCGCATGACCTTCTTCGCCGGGTTCGCGCTGCTGCTGCTGCAGGGCATCGCCGAAACGATCCGGGTCGTGCGGTTCCTCGCCGGCCGCGATCCCGAGTGGAGCGCTGGCTGATGGACTACCTGATCCCGGCGCTGATGTTCCCAGCGCTGCTCGCCGTCCTCTTTCTCGGCATCCACGTCGCGATCACGATGATGGGCTTGGCGTTGATCTTCGGTTACGTCGCGTTCGGCCCGTCCATCGTCTACCAGCTGGTGCAGAAGGTCGACGCGATCGCCTCCAATTACGTGCTGGCGGCGGTGCCGCTGTTCGTGTTCATGGGTTCGATGCTCGAACGTGCCGGCATCGCCGAGCGGCTGTTCGAGGCTATACACCTCTGGACCCGGCGGCTGCCCGGCGGGCTTGCGGTCGGCACCGTTTTGATGTGCGTGGTGTTCGCGGCCTCGACCGGGGTGATCGGCGCGACCGAGACGGTGGTCGGCCTGCTCGCGATTCCGGTAATGCTCAAGTACGCCTACGACAAGGCCCTGATCTCGGGCACCATCTGCGCCGGCGGCTCGCTCGGCACCATCATTCCACCCTCGGTGGTGGTGGTGGTGCTCGGCCCGGTCGCCGAAGTGTCGGTCGGCGATCTGATGTACGGCATGCTGTTTCCCGGCCTGATCATGGCCGGGTTCTACGTGCTCTATATTCTCGTTTATTGCACCATCAAGCCGGAAGCGGGCCGGCGCCTGCCGCCGGATGAAAACGATCCTCCGCTCGCCGAAAAACTGCGCGTCACGGCGTTCGCGCTGGTGCCGCCGTTCATTTTAATTTTCGCCGTGCTGGGATCCCTCATTCTCGGGTGGGCGGCGCCGACCGAGGCGGCGGGCTTGGGCGCGCTCGGCGCGCTGGTGATGGCGCTCGGTTACGGCCGGTTCACGTGGAAGGTGCTGCACGAGGCGGTGATGAAGACGCTGCGCATCACCTGCATGATCATGGCGATTCTGCTCGCCGGCAGCATGTTTGCCGGAGTGTTCCTGGCCTCGGGCGGCATCCGCATGGCCGAGCAGTTCGTCGCCTACGCCCAGTTGGGGCCGTGGACGCTGCTCGCCATGTTCCTCTTCCTCGCCTTCATCGCCGGGTTCGTGCTGGAATGGATATCGATCCTGCTGATCCTGATCCCCATATTCATGCCGTTGCTGAAATCGGCCGGGTTCAATCCGATCTGGGTGTGCGTGCTGTTCCTGGTCATGATCCAGACCAGCTACATCACGCCGCCCATGGCGCCGGCGATCTTCTATCTGCGCGGCATCAGCCCGCCCGAGATCACCATCCACCACATGTACCGGGGCGTGGTGCCGTTCATCCTGCTTCAGGTCTTGACCATCGCGATCACCATGGCCTTTCCCGAGACGGTGCTGTGGCTTCCGCAAAAAGTCCTGTCTTTCAGGTAGATACCCGCGCCGAAAACCTGGTTCCGTTTCTGATGTTCGAGTGATATATTACGCGGCAAGTCCGGTAACGGGAGGGGATCCATGACGCCCGAGCAAGTTCTCGCGCTTCCGCCCAAGGTGTTGAGCCAGAAGCAACGCGAATTCTATTTCGCCGAAGGCTACCTGCTGCTCGAAAGGATCATTCCCGCAGACTGGATCGAGCGCCTCAGGCGCACCACCGACGAAATGGTCGAGCAGTCCCGCTCGGTCGCCAAGTCCGACAAGGTCTGGGATTTGGACGTCGACCATTCACCCTCCAAGCCGCGACTCCGTCGCCTTTCCAGTCCCAACGACCATCATCCGGTCTATTGGGAATACGCGTCCCGCTCCCTCGTTCCCGACATCATCGCGGACCTGGTCGGCCCCGACGTCAAGTTTCACCACTCCAAGCTCAACTTCAAATCGTCCAAGGGCGGCGCCGAGGTCAAGTGGCACCAGGACATCTCGTTCTGGCCGCACACCAACTACAGCCCGCTCACGGTCGGCACTTATCTCTACGACTGCGGCCGCGAGCAGGGCCCGGTCGGCGTGCTGCCCGGCAGTCACAGGTGGAAAATCTACGACCAGTACGACAAGGACGATAACTGGACCGGGTGCCTATCGGACGCGGATTTGGCGGCGATCGATTTTTCCAAGGCGGTGTGGCTCGACGGCCCGGCCGGGTCGATCACCATCCACAACTGCCGCACGCTGCACGGTTCGGCCGCGAACAACTCGGAGCTGGAACGCCCGCTGTTGCTCAACGTCTATTCCTCGGCCGACGCGATGCCCTACACGGAAAATCCGCTCTATTCGAAATACGACCAGGCGATTGTGCGCGGCAAGCGCGCACGCTGGGCGCATGTCGACCCCGATCCATGCCTGATCCCGCCCGATTGGGCCGGCGGATACCAATCCATCTTCGCTTATCAACTCGACGGAAAGAAAAGCGCCGCCGCCGAATAAGCGCGTAGGCCAGGAGATCGACGCCATGACCGCCACCGCCCTGAAACTCGACAGCGTGATGCCGGAACGTCAGCGCAAGTACCGCGACATCTATCGCTCGCGCATCGCCACTTGGTACAACGGCTACATCCACGTCGCCGTCATCTACGCCATCGGCTTCGGCGCGTTCGCCTATTACATCCCCCACATCCGCGACGTGCAGTGGTGGGAGTGGCTGACGATCCCGGTGATCGGCGTGATCTGCAATATCTTCGAGTGGTTCCTGCACACGTATGTCATGCACCGGCCGCAGACCAACAAAGCGTTGCGCGCCATCTACACGCGCCACACCCTGATGCACCACCAGTTCTTCACCGATCAGGTGATGACATTCGAGGGCGAGCGCGACTGGCGGGTGACCTTTTTCCCGCCCTACGCGCTGGTGATCTTCATCCTGATGTCGATTCCGGGCGGCCTCGCGCTCGGCTGGCTGATCACGCCCAACGTCGGCTGGCTTTTGATGTGCACCACCACCGGCATGTACTTGGTCTACGAGTGCTTCCATTTCTGCTGCCACATCGAGGACAACGCCTTCGTCCGCCATTGCCCGTTCATCAACACCATCCGGCGCCACCACCGCGCCCATCACGCCCAGAACATCATGATGGAGCGCAACATGAACCTAACCTTCCCGATCGCCGATTGGCTGTTCGGCACCTCCGATCTCGATCGTGGCCTGCTCGGTCACCTGTTCAACGGCTACGACGAGACGTACCTGAAGAAGGACCTCCGCCGCACGTCGCGCACGCCGATGGGCGCCGCGCCGCAACCCGCGGAATGAGGACGGCGGAATAGACCGGCGGCCGCGCGGGCCGCGGCGAAGGCAGGCGATGGCATGGCCACCGGCGTTGAACCGCAGACGCCGCGCCAAAGATTTCTCGCCGCCTTGTCGGGGGCCGGGCCGGGTTCCGGCCGCGCCCCGGTCGCCAGCCCGACGTCGATCGTCACTCTTGAGCTGCAGCAGCGGACCGGAGCCTTCTTTCCCGAGGCACATCGCGATCCGATCCTGATGGCGAGGCTGGCGCTCGCCGGGCATACCGTTTGCGGCTACGACGTGGTCTTTCCGGTTTTTGGCGGCGGCACGCACGAGGCCGAGGCGCTCGGCGCGCCGGTCGACTGGCGCGACCGGGACAATCTCCCGGTGGTGCGCTCGTCGATCTGGAAGCGTCCCGATGACGTCGTGATCCCCGAAGATTTTCTCGACCGGCCGGCGATCCGCACGGTCGTCGAGGCGATTCGGATTCTGCGCGCCGAGGTCGGCGACCGGGTCGGCATCATCGGCAAGGTCTACGGACCCTGGAGCCTCGCCTACCACATGTTCGGAGTGCAGCCGTTTCTGCTGGCGACCGCCCGCGACCCCCGGGCGGTGGACGCCATGCTGGCGCGTCTCAAGGCGGCGACCGTCCTGTTCGGGCGGGCGCAGATCGAGGCGGGCGCCGACGCGCTGACGCTCGGCGATCACATCACCGCCAACCTGATCCGGCCCGACGCCTACCCGCGCTTTCTGCTCGATCTGCACCGGCAGCTGGTGCGCGAGCTGCCGGTTCCCCTGATCTTCCATTGCTGCGGCAAGACCAGCGACCGCATCGGCTACTTCAACGACGGCGGAATGGCGGCCTTTCATTTCGATTCCGCCAACGACGCGCGCGACATGCGCGCCAAGGCGCGCATGGTCCTGATCGGCAACGTCAACAACATCCGCACTCTGCTCGAGGGCGGGCCCGAAGACGTGCGCCGGGAGGTATTCTACGCGCTCGACGCCGGAATCGAGATCATCGCGCCCGAATGCGCGGTGCCGGTGGGCGCCAAGTTGGCCAATATCGTCGCCGTGCGCGACGCGGTCGAGGAATATTACCGCAACCGGTGATTCTCAGGCGCCGGGCGTTCGCCGGTAGGCGCGGGCCTCGTCGAACATGGCGAGGATGTTTTCGGTCGGAACGTCGTCCTGAATGTTGTGGACGCTGTTGAGGACGTATCCGCCGTCCGCGCCCAGAATATCGATCACGCGGCGGACCTCGGCGCGAACCTGATCGGGCGTGCCGAAGGGAAGTGTTTCTTGCGTGTTGATTCCACCCCAAAAGGCGACACGGTTCCCGAAACGGCTCTTCAAGCCTTCAGGATTCATGTCCGCCGCGGTGACTTGGACCGGATTAATGGCGTCGACCCCGATATCGGCAAGATCGTCGATCAGACGCGAAACCGCGCCGCAGCTGTGGTAGAGCAATTTGACGTCGGCCTTGGCCTTGACCGCGGCGATCATGCGCCGATGGCGCGGCTTGACGAGGGCCCGATACATCTCGGGATCGAACAGGGGCGCCAATTGGGAGGCGAGATCGTCGCCGAAAAAGACGATATCGACGTTGCCGGCGCAGAGATCGAGCGCCTTGGTCGCCACCGCGATCCAGCGATCGGCGACCATGTCCATGGTCCGTTCGGAGAACGCGCGGTTTTTATAGAGGTCTTTCAGCCAATCGCCGAAACCGCGGAGAAACTGGCCTTGGTGGACGACGCCGATGGGGAGGTTGAGAATCACGGCGCGGCCGGTGGCACGCGCGGCCCGTGCCCGCTCGCCCAGGTCGCGGTAATACCCGGGGTTGTCGGGGTCGGGCCAATGTCGATCCTCCAGCAGATCGAGCGAGGGCTTTTTCAGATTGAAGAAGGGACCGTCGACGTAAAGGTAGTGCCCGTCCTGGGCCTTGCGCCAGGTCGTTCCCCATTCGTCGAGGTACGTGTCGGCGTCGATTTCGCGCTGATCCCCTTCGTAGGGGCCGAGGCCGAGAAACCGCGTGTCGACTTCGAACCGGTCGAGAACCGATTGGTGGGGAATCGCGAGCCGGCGGGTCTTGGAATAGACGACGGTCGGATGCTCGAGGCCGAGGTTTCGTTTCAGCCGATCGTAAGCGGAATCGTAGATGGTCGTTGTGTAGGTTCCGCCAAAATCGATCGGCACTCTGTCCGTTTCGCGGTGTGCCAGGGCAGCCAGCACGCGCTCGCGGTGGGAGAGGGTGGGCATCGGCGCGCCGATCAATGGGTCGCCAGGAATCGCTCGAAATCGCCGTAACCGGTCTGGCGCATTTCGAACGCGAGGCCGACGCTGACTGCCGCCGATTCGGCCAATTTGCGCAGTTCCGGGTCCTCGCTCTGCGCCAGGTAGACGACCTTCTTGTACTTGCCGAAGTATTTCTTGCGCAGTTGAGGGAAACGGTCGAGGCCGAGGCCGCGGAACACCAGCTTCTCGAAATGGCGGGCGAGAAAGTCGGTCAGGAAGAAGCTTCCCGGCTCCTCGGCCATCATACGGCGGAAGTTTTCGGAGCCCGAAAACACCTCGTAACAGTGCGCCCCGCCGATTCCCTGCACGCCTTCCTCGTCGAGCACGGCCTGGATGCGGCCGCCGCTGCCGCAATCGCTGTAGAGTACGAGGATGTTGGTGTAGGACTTGCGATTGGCGCGGATCTTGGCGCGGATGCCCTCCGGCAGATTCTCGGGGGTATTGTGAAAATTGGCCGGAAGGCAGGTAACCTCGATGTGCTCCCAGGCGCGCTCACGCACGAGGCCGAGGATTTCCCGCGCCACGGCGCCGCAGCAGATCACCAGGGTGGACGGCGGGGCGGTCACGTGGGCTCGTCCTAATGGTAGCGGTGTGCGACGCCCGTTTCATACATGGCGACGATGTTCTCGGGCGGAACCTCGGCCTGGATATTGTGAACGGCGTTGAGCACGTAGCCGCCGCCCTTGCCGAGAATGCCGATAATGCGGCGGGTTTCGTCCGCCACCTCCTTGGCCGTGCCGAAGGGCAGGATGCGCTGGGTGTTGATCCCGCCCCAGAAGGCCATCTTATCGCCGAACTCGCCTTTCAAGCGCTCCGGTTCCATCTTGGCGGCGGTCACCTGCACCGGATTGAGGGCGTCGATGCCAATCTCGATGAAATGCGGAATGAAGTGATAGACCGAACCGCACGAATGGAAGCAGACCTTGGCTCTATTGTTGGTCAGGCTCTTGACCGTCTCGACCATGCGGCGGTGGCTCGGCTTGAAGAACTTCACGTAGATCGTGTTGGGATCGTACATGCAGCTGTCCTGGGTGCCGAGGTCTTCGCCGAAATAGAAAATGTCGATATTCTCCGGCCCGGCCGCTTCGATCATGTTGCGCGCCGTATCGCACCAGAAGTCGCACAGCTTGTCGATGAGACGCTGCAGCGCCTCGGGGTTCTTGTAGACGTCCTTGAGATAGCTCTCGAAGCCGCGCATGGCGTAGCCGCGGTGAATGACTCCGCCCGGAAGATAAAGACAAACCGCATGATCGCCGCGCGCCTTGATCTGCTGGACCCGTTCCTTGACGCCCTTGACCAGGCCGGGATTCTTGCCGTCGGGCCACGGATACGCCTCGACCCGCTCGACCGTCAGCTTGCCGCCGTGGAACGGCCCGTCCTGATGCAGAAAATGCTGGTCGACGTCTTTTTCCGTTCGCTTCCACAGGACGTTGAAGATGTCGATATAGGTGTTGTTGTCGATCCAATGGTCGGGACCGCCCTGATAGGGGCCGGGCTGCACGTTGCGCGTATCGACGCCGAACCGCTCGAGGATGGACTCGGCGGGATGGGCCGCGGAATGGATGATCGACATGACGTCGGTCGGCTCGTCGACCTTGAGGTATTTCTTGAGGCGCTCGTAGCCGGCGAGCGTGATGGTGGTGAACTCCGCGCCGCCGAGATCGATCGGCACCCGATCGGGCTCCTCGTGGTTCAACGCGGCGAGAATCCGTTCGCGATGGGTCCAGGTCATGGCATTGCTCCCTTGCGCCGTTCCGGTCGGTTCAGGCCGCCACCGCGGCGGCCATGATCGCCCGGGCTTTTTCGACCGCCGCCGGCGCGTCCTGGCCGTAGGCATCGGCGCCGATCTTGTCGGCGAATTCCTGGTTCACCGGCGGACCGCCGACCATCACCTTGACCCGGATGTTGCGGTTCTTGACCGCCTCGCGCACGGCGCTGACGGCCTTCGCCATCTCCGGCATCGAGGTGGTGAGCAGGCCCGACATGGCGATGATGTCGGCCTCGTTTTCCTGGGCGGCGGAAATAAACGCCTCGGGATCGACGTCGATGCCGAGGTCGATGAGCTTGAATCCCGCGCCCTCGAACATCATGCCGACCAGGTTCTTGCCGATATCGTGGAGATCGCCCTTGACCGTGCCGATCACGATGGTTCCGACCGGCTTGGCCCCGGTGTTGGTCAGGAGCGGGCGAAGAATGTCGAGCCCGGCCTTGACCCCCTCGGCGGCCATCAGCATCTCGGGCACGAAGATCGTCCCGGCGGCGAACTTGGCGCCGATTTCGTCGAGCGCCGAGATCAGGCCTTGATCGAGGACGGTTTTGACGTTGGTGCCGGCATCGACCTCGGCCCGCACCAGACGGGCGACCTCGTCCTCGTCGTAGTCCATCACGGCTTGGCGGATTTCCTGGATGCTCATGGGCGGCGCTTCCTCTCTCCCCGGGGTGGCAATCGTATACTAAGTCTAACATACAACTGATATATCTGTCGCCACATATTTTCTGTGGATATTAGTTGAGGGAAAGACTCGGTCTTGGGACAACAGCCCGCCGGATTTCGCGCAAACGAGGCCGGATCAGACGACTCCGCTCGCGCGGCGGGCGCGGAGAAAGGCCCGCATATGAAAGCGGGCCTGGGCGGGGTCGTAGGCATAGGCGCGGCCGATCGGACATGCGTGGCGCGCCCGGCAACCCCGTTCCATGCAGTCCTGCCCGGCCGGTGACGCGATGTGGCGCGCGCACGCGGGAACGTCATAGGTCTTGCCGTCGAAAGCGCCGACGGGGCAGGCGGAGAGGCACGGCTTGTCGGCGCACGTCGCGCACGGGCTGGGGCGCGGGGCCGGCTCGGGCAGGATCAGCCGCGCGGCGAAACCGAGCGCGCCGCGATAGGCGTGCCACAGCCCGTAATCGGGATGAATGAATATGCCGAGGGGCGACGGATGGCATTCCCCGGCCCGTCCGGCCCAGCGCTGAAAAGGCAGCGGCGGCTTGGCGAAGGGAAACAGGGCGCGGGCGCCGATCTCGTCCGCCAGCGCGCCGATGCGGTCGCACGACCAGTCGTCGAGCAGATCCTTGTCCGGGTCGCGTTCCCGGCTGAAGTTGCGCCACATGTCCGGGCCGGCGTTGCCGACCAGAACCAGGGTGGCGGTGGCGATTCCGGGGGCGAACTCGGGTACACCGTCGCCGTCGCCGGGGTGAAACGCGCCGCGAAACGCGAACCCGGCCCGCGCGATCGCCGCAACGATGTCCGCGAACAGCATGCGGGCGATATTACGGAGACAACCCGCCGCCGTCACGTCCGTTCGCCACGGCTCGGCCGAATCATCGCGCCGCGGGCGGCGCGACCGAGCCCTTGATGCCGTGGACGTCGAGGATGCGCCGCACGGTACCGTCGGCCTTGGCCTCCTCGATGAAACGGGAAACGTAAGCGAGGGCCGCCGATTTTTGCCGGGGTACGGCGGGCGCGACGCCGGTGGCGTGGAAGTGCTCCTCCAGCACGCGCGCGCCGGGAAGCCGCTGGGCGAGCGTTTCGAGTCCCTCCCGGCCCATGGCGACCGCGTCGGCGCGGCCGTCGCGCAAAAGCTCGAACAGCGCGTCGCCCGAGCCGACGCCGGTCACCCCTGCGTTCTTGAGCGTCCGCCGGGCGCTGCGGATGGTGGTGGTGTTTTCGACACCGACGACGCGCACGCCCGGCCGGTCAACGTCGGCGAGAGTACGGATAGTCGATCCCGGCGCCACCAGGTAGGTGCTGACGAACAAGTAATAGTTCGGGCCGAAATCGACCTTCTTGATCCGCTCGGCATCGACCGGCAGGAACGCGACATCCCATTCATCCTTGCCGCTCGCTTCCGTCAATTCGCCGGAATTGGGGTAGGCGACGTGGACGACCGGCGCGCCGAGCCTGGCCGCGAGCTGGGCGCCGAGATCGACCGCGACCCCGCTCGGCCGTCCGCCCGCCGGGTCTTTCACCGACCAGAAGGCGGTTTTGGCCGGCCCGACGCCGACCCCGACCCGAAGCGCGCCGGTCGGCAGCAACTCGCGCCGCGCTTGGGCGTCGTCGGCCAAGGCGACGGAGGCGAAGATGGTGGAGACCGCCGACAGGATCGCCGCCGCGAGAAAGATCGATCGGAGCATGTTGGGGACTCCTCCCAAAAAAAGAACCGGCGGGGGAACCCCGCCGGTTCGAACGTGGCCATGATCGCGTCGTCCCGCGATTCACATCTTGCCTTTTTCCGCCCAGGTCGGCGCCGGATACTTCATCTCGCATGCCGCCAGCTCGAACGGATAGATGGTGCAATACTTGCCGTTCTGCACCTGCATCAGGATCGGGCGGACCAGCTCGTTCTGGCCATTGGCCCCGAACTTGACGCCGCGATAGGGCACGATCAACTGATCGGCCGGGATGTCGGTCTGAGTCAGCGCGACCCGGATCTTCTCCGGCTCGGTCGAACCGGCGCGGTTGATCGCGTCCAAGAGCGTCATCATGGCGGTGAACTCGCGCGCCGGCACGTCGGAGAGATCCCGTCCGTTGGAGTGCTTCTTGAAGATCGCATTGACCTTCGAGATCATGGGGATGCGCTTTTCGAGGTCCGCGTTGTAGGGCGAGCGGGTGATCGCGCCTTCCGCGTCCTTGCCCATGGTCGAGATGAAGGTCGGGTCGGTGAACCCGGCGTTCTGCGCCACCAGCAGTTTCGGGTTGTAGTCGAGTTCTTTGGCCGTGCGCAGCATCAGGAACGTATCCGAGGTGTAGGACGACGGCAGCAGCACGTCGGCGTTGGCGGCCTTGAGGCGCTGGATTTCCGCGGTCAGCGACGTGGTTTGCGCCTTGTAGGCGATCTTTTCCACCACCTTGATGTTGTTGTCCTTCGCCAACTTTTCCTGGACGCGGGCGCTGTCGGTGCCGAAGGCGGTATCCTCGTGGACGATGGCGACGGTTTCGATCTTCTTGCCGGTCTTCTTGGTGAAGTCCTTCATGAAGTCGAACATGACGTGGGTGAAATGCTCGTCGTTGGGCGAAGTGCGGAAGAACCACTTGAGCCCGCGCTGGGTCAGCGCCGGTTGCGACGAGGACCCGTTGACGTAGGGAATGCCGGCGCGCTCGGCCACCTGGCTGGAAGCCGCGGTAACGCTGGAAAAGTACGCGCCGAACATGACGTGGACTTTTTCCTGGTTGATCAGGCGTTCGGTTTCGCCCTGGCCGACCTCGGGCTTGCCCTGGTGATCGGCGACGATGAGGCGGACTTTTGCGCCCTTGAGCCCGGGCAGGCCCTTGCTTTTCGCGAGCGGCAGCGGCAGGTCCGCGCCCTCGTTGACGATCTCGACGGCGGCGCGCATGGCGGCGACGCCGTCAATGCCGACTTGGGCGACGGGACCGGACAACGGCATGAGAACGCCGATCTTCACTTCCTGCTGGGCGTTGACGGCCGATGTAATAAAGGTGGGCGCGATCAGGGTGAGCGCGAATGCGCTCGCAAGCATTCTGGTTTTCATGGCGATTGACGAGCCTCCCGGTTCAAGGGCCATTTCGTTGGAATTTCGTTCTTTTTTCTAACGGAACCAGTCGGTAGATTCCAGGGCGCATTAGGTGCCGAAACCGCATAATAATGGGCGCCAGGGGGTATTTGGGGTGACGGGCGAGCTGATACTACAAGCGGTCGTGAGCGGGCTCCTGATGGGGTTGATTTACGCCCTGGTCGCGGTGGGGTTGAGCCTGATCTTCGGGCTGATGGAAATCGTCAACTTCGCCCACGGCGAATTCCTGATGCTCGCTATGTTCGCGTCTTTTTGGCTGTGGGCGCTGGGCGGGCTCGATCCGTTGTTATCGCTGCCGCTGGTGGCGGCGCTGCTGGCGGGCCTCGGGCTCGCCACCCATTACGGGATCATCCGCCGCGTGCTGGACGCGCCGATGCTGGCGCAGATTTGCGCGACATTCGGACTCGCGGTCGCTCTCCGCGCCGGCGCCCAGTACCTGTGGACACCCGACTTCCGCGTCGTCGGCGATCCCTGGATCGCCGGGCGCGTGCAGGTCGGTCCGATCTTCATCGGCCAGCCGCAACTGATCGCGGGCTTCGTCTGCTTGGCCGCGTTCGTGGCGCTGTGGCTGTTCGTGACCCGCACCGAAACCGGCCTCGCGCTCCAGGCGACCAGCCAGGACCGCCAAGCCGCCGCCATCGTCGGCATCCCGACCGACCGCATGTCGGCGCTCGGTTGGGCGATCGGTCTCGCGTGCGTCGCGGTCGCGGGTTCGATGCTCTCGACCTTCTTCTATATTTTCCCCGACGTCGGCGTGAACTTCGCGCTGCTTGCGTTCGTCGCGGTTGCGCTCGGGGGCTTCGGCAGCATCCTGGGCAGTCTGGTCGCCGGGGTGATGATCGGCCTGATCGAATCCCTGGGCGGCCTGTTGATCAGTCCGTCCTACAAGAACGTCATCGTCTACGCGCTTTATCTTGCCGTGGTCCTGGTCCGGCCCATGGGCCTGTTCGGAAGGTTCTGAGCCATGGCCGGCGATCGCGTCCTGTTGCTCGAATCCGCGCGGGGCGAAGCGCTGTGGCCCCGGCCGCCGCGGTCGCTGATGGTGCTTGGCTTCGGCGCGGGAGCGTTCCTGCTTGTCTACCCATGGCTGTTCCCGTCGCCGTTCTCGCTCCATCTCATGATCATGGTGTTCCTCTACGCGTTGATGGCGCAGTCGTGGAACGTGATGGCGGGTCTTTCCGGGCAGATCAGCCTCGGCCATTCCATCTTCTTCGGCATGGGCGCTTACGCGTCGAGCGTGCTGTTCGCCAAGTACGGCATTTCGCCGTGGATCGGGCTCGTCGTCGGCATGGTCTTGTCCGCGCTCGCGGCCGCGGCGATCGGCGTGCCGACGCTTCGGCTCAAGGGCCACTACTTCGCGATCGCGACCTTGTTGATCGGCGCCGGCGTGCAAATCGTCTTTTCGCGCTGGGAATGGGTGGGGGCGGCGTCCGGCCTCTATATCCCGATCGAGCGTACGTCGCCGTGGCTCTCTTTCCAGTTCCACGGGCCCAAGACGCCTTATTACTTTCTGACGCTCGCGCTGGTTGCCCTCGGCTACGGCCTGGTGTGGGCGCTGCGCCGCTCGCGCTTCGGCTTCCGACTGCAGGCCGTGCGCGACGAACCCGACGCGGCCGCCAGCCTTGGCGTCGCCGTTTCCGGCCACAAGGTCCTCGCCTTCATGCTGTCGGCGGCGATGATGTCGGCGGCGGGAACCTTTTACGCCCAATACGTCCTGGTGCTCGATCCCGAGCGGCTGTTCTCGCTCGACATTTCCATCATCGTGCTGCTGATGACGGTACTGGGCGGCTCCGGCACCCTGTGGGGGCCGGCGCTCGGCGCGGCGATTTTGGTGCCGCTTTCCGAATACAGCCGCATCTGGTTCGGCGGCACCGGGCGCACGGTCGATCTAATCGTCTACGGCATTTTGATCCTCTTGATCTGCATGTATCGTCCGCGCGGGCTCTTGAGCCTGCTCGACGAACGCTTGCGGCGCCGGTCGGGCGGGCGGCCATGACATCCCTGCTGCAGGTCAGCAGCGTAACCAAGAGTTTCGGCGGCCTCACCGCCAATTCCGAGATCACGTTCGACGCCAAGGAAGGCGAGATCGTCGGCATCATCGGCCCCAACGGCGCCGGCAAATCGACGCTGTTCGACCTGATCACCGGTTTTCTCAGGCCCGACGCGGGCGAGGTCCGCTTCGCCGGGCGCGACATCACCGCCATGCGCCCCGACCGGATTTGCGCGCTCGGGGTCGGGCGCACGTTCCAGAAGCTCAAACCCTTCGCCGACCTGACCGTCACCGAAAACGTCATGGTCGGCGCTCTCGCCCGCACCCATCGGATGAAGGAAGCCCGCGACCAAGCACTCGAAGCGCTCGCCTTCGTCGATCTTCTCGAAAAGCGCAACCATTTTGCGCGCGAACTTTCGACCGGCCAGCGCAAGCGGCTCGAACTCGCCCGCGCCATCGCCACCGGGCCGCGCCTGATGCTGATGGACGAGGTTACCGGCGGCGTCGACCAGCGCACCATTCCCGGTCTGGTCGAGTTGGTGCTGTCGCTCAAGGCGCGCGGGCTTGCCGTCGTCACCATCGAGCACAACATGGCAGTGATGATGAAGATCGCCGATCGCATTCTCGCCCTCTACGCCGGGCGTCGCATCGCCTTCGGCACGCCCGACGAGGTGCGCCGCGATCCCGAGGTGGTCGACGCCTATCTGGGAAACGCCGACCATGCTGCTTGAGGTCGAGAACCTCGACGTCGCCTACGGCGATTACCAGGTGATCTGGGACGTTTCGCTTACGGTCGCCGCCGGCGAATGCGTGGCGCTGCTCGGCCCCAACGGCTCGGGCAAGAGCACCGTGGTCAACGCGATCAGCGGCTTGGTCAAGGCGAAGGCGGGGCACATCCGTTTCGACGGCACGAGCCTGGTCGAACGTCCGACCCACCATCGTGCCGGCCTCGGCATCGCCCATGTGTTGGAGCGCCGCCGGGTGTTTCCGCATCTCACCGTGGCGCAGAATTTGCGCCTCGGCGCCTGGCATCCGGCGGCCAAGGCGTCGCGCGCCGCCGCCCTCGATCGGGTCTACCGGCTGTTCCCGCGTTTGGCCGAACGCGAGGACCAGATCGCGCGCACGCTGTCGGGCGGCGAACAGCAGATGCTCGCCGTCGGCCGGGGCCTGATGTCGGGGCCGCGCCTTCTGATGGTCGACGAGCCGTTCCTCGGCTTGGCGCCCCAGGTGATCGGGCAGATGCGCGCCATCTTCGCCGCCATCGCCCGCGAGGGCATCGCCATCCTGTTCATCGAGCAGAACGCGCGGCTCGCCCTTTCGATCGCCGCGCGCGGCTATATCTTGGAAAGCGGGCGGCTCGCGGCGGCGGGGCCGTCGCGCGAACTGCTCGACGGCCCGGAGCTCAGGCGCATCTTCCTCGGCGGCTAGCGCTTCAATCGCGAGATCGCTTCCGCGATCTCGGGCGCCATCTTGGCGTGCGCGGGCTTGCCGGCGGCGAGTTCGCCGGCCTTGGTCCAGGCGGCCAGCGCCCGCTCCGGCATCTTGAGGGTTTCATAGAGCTTGGCCAGCCAGTAGTGGGCCTCGACGCTGTCGGGCGCCTTTTGCGCCGCAGCTTCGAGGTTGAGCTTGGCGCGGTCGAGGCTCACCGGCGGCACGCCGGTCGATCCGTCGGGCAGCTTGCGCGGCATCATCGACACGCGGCCTTGCAGGATCATACCTTCGAGGTTGCCGGGATCGACCTCGGTCGCCTGGTCGGCCTCGGCGATCGCCTTGTCGATCTCGTCCCGTTCCAGGCGGGCGTAGGCGGCGGCGAGGTGCGGCCGAGGCGAGGTACGATCGATCTTCTTGGCCGCGTCGTAGGCGGCGAAGGCGTCGTCGTATTTCTTGAGCGCGCGGTAGGAATCGCCAAGTCCCATGCGCGCATCCAGCGAATCGCGGTTTATGTCGGCCGCTTTCTTGAATTCGGTTATCGCTTCCTCGTGCTTGCCTTGGGCGGCAAGCTCAGTCCCGGCCTTGACGTGGGCGGCAGCTTTTTCCTTGTTGCCCGGCCCGCAGGCGGCAAGCGCGAACACCACGACGAACGCGGCGGCGAAACGCGAAACGCGGATCATATCTGGGCACCCCTGATCATGGCGCGGGGAGTATAGCCGAAGCCGCCGTCCGGTTGAAAAGTCTTAAATCACCCGCGCGCGCAATTTTTCGCAGATCCAATCGGACACGAACACCAAGACGAAGATGACCAGGATGCAGGTCGCGGTCTGATGGTACTTGAACAGCTTCATGGTCTGGATCAACGAAAAGCCGAGGCCGCCCGCGCCCACCAGCCCGAGCACGGTGGCCGAGCGGATGCTGACGTCGAGCCGGTAGATGGCGTAGGAAATAAACGCGGGGATCACCTGGGGAATGATGGCGAACAGAATGATCTGCATCTTGGTCGCGCCGGTTGCCTGCAACGCCTCGACCTGGCCTTTGTCGACGCCCTCCACTTCCTCGGCGCAGAATTTGGCGAGCATGCCGGTGGCATGCAGCGCGATCGCCAGCACCCCGGCGAAGGGGCCTAGGCCGACGGCGCTGACGAAGATCAGCGCGAACACCAATTCGTTGATGGCGCGAAGTGCGTTGAGGAAGATGCGCGTCGCGTGAAACACCACCGGGTGCGGCGTGGTATTGCCGGCACCCAGAATGGCGAGCGGGATCGACAACAGGATGGCGATCAGGGTGCCCCAGGCTGCGATCTGGATGGTCTCGATGGTGGCGTCGATCAGCAGTTGGGCGTAGCTGAGTTCGGGCGGAAACATGCGGGTGAGGAAATCCCACATGTAGGGCAGGCCCCGGACGATCGCGCCCGGGTTCATGCCGATCTGGTGGCCGGTGAACCAGAGGACGGCGACGCACGGGATCGCCCAGATGACGGCGGTTCCCGCGCGCCGGCGGCGTTGGCGCGCCTCGCCCGCGAGCCCGGCAGCGACGGCGCGTTCGAAGGTGGTGGCGTCAGACATCGTCGCTACCGCCATTGTCGTTTCCGGCCGACCGCTCGCGATAATAGATGCGGTGGATCGCCTCGTCGGTCAGCTCGGCGGCCGAGCCGCGGAACACCACCGCGCCCCGGTTCATGCCGACGATGCGCTCGGCGAATTCGCGCGCGTAATCGACCTGGTGTAGGTTGCAGAGCACCGTGATGCCCAATTCGTGCGTCACCTGCTTCAGGTAGCCGAGCACCTGGCGCGCGATCTTGGGGTCCAGGCTGGCGACCGGCTCATCGGCCAGGATCACCTGCGGCTGCTGCGCCAGCGCGCGGGCGATGGCGACGCGCTGCTGCTCGCCGCCGGAAAGGGTGTCGGCGCGCTGGAACGCCTTGTGGTCCATGTTGACCCGGGCCAGGCATTCGATGGCGATGCGCTTGTCGTCCTGGGAGAAGTTGTAAAAAAGACTTCGCCATGTGCTGCGGTAGGCAAGCCGCCCGGTCAGCACGTTAGTCAGCACCGAAAGCCGCTTCACGAGGTTGAACTGCTGGAACACCATGCCGAAGCGGTGACGGATTTCGCGCAGGTTCTTGTTGGGGCCGGTGATCTCTTTGCCTTCGTGGATCACTTTGCCTTCGGTAGGCTCGACCAGGCGGTTGACGCAACGCATCAAGGTCGATTTGCCGGCGCCGCTCGGACCGAGGATGACCAAGAATTCGCCCTCGCTCACGTCGATGCTAACGTTATCGAGGGCCTTGATTCCGCCTTTGTAGGTCTTGGAAAGACCCTGGATCGACAATTCGGTCTTGCCGGTCTTGGGCCGGGTGGCGGTCTGGATGGCGACGGTGGTCATGGTCCGGTTCCCGTGTTCAATAAATGCGGCTTCGGATGTAGGTCGAGGCCATGTCGATGACCGTGACCATGCCGAGGATGATGAGCAGGATAAGTCCAACTTCGCGCCATTCGAACAGGCGGATCGCGGTCACCAGCTCGAAGCCGATGCCGCCGGCACCGACCATGCCGAGCACGGTCGCCGAGCGCACGCCGACTTCGAACCAATAGAGGTTGTAGGTGACGAACTGCGGCAGCGCCTGGGGCAGGATGGCGAACAGAATAACCTGCAGGCGGCTCGCGCCGGTCGCGCGCAACGCCTCGATCGGGCCGGGATCGACGTTCTCCATCGCCTCGGCATAGAGCCGGCCCAAAATCCCGCCGTAATTGACGGCGAGCGCGAGCGCGCCGGGAAACGGCCCCAAGCCGACCGCGGCGACGAAGAAGATCGCCCAGATCAGTTCGGAAATGCTGCGCAAGAGGTTGAGCACGGCCTTGGTCGCGTTGCGCACGACGGCCGAGCGCACCACGTTGCCGGCGGCGAGAATGCCGAGCGGCAGGCCGATCACCGCCGACAGGACGCTGCCCCAGACCGCGATGTAGATGGTTTCGAGCGCGGGCTGCCACACGTTCTCGGCGAATTGCCATTTGGGCGGCCACATGCGCGCGAAGTATTCGCCGATGACCGGGACCGCGCTGAACACCTCGCGCGGGCGCAGGTCGACTCCGTCGGCGGCCCAAGCGAGGAATCCGACGGCGGCCGCGACCCCGATCATATGCGGCAACCGCCAGCGCTTGCGTGCCGCGATTTCGGCCAGCACGCGCTCGACCGCGCGCGCTTGGCCGCCGCCCGCCTGGCTATTGGCCGAAACCGACATTCCCGTGGTCACGATATTCCGCCCGAATCCGCGCCCTGAAAAAAGCGAACGGCGGACGGGCGCGTCGCCGCGCCCGTCCGTCGCGCCCTCCGATCACTTCATCTTGGTCAGGTCGAGCTTGAGGACGCTCGCGATCTCGCGGATCGAGTCGTAGTCCTTGTCGGTCGCGGGGTCGAAGCGCGCCACCGTGCCCATCTCGCCGAACGGCAGATTCTTCACTTCGGCGAACGCGTCGCGGATCTTTTTCTTGAGGTCGTCCGGCAGCGACTTGCGATAAAGCAACGGATCGTTCGGGATCGCCGCCGACGTCCACACCACTTTCAGGGTATTGCAATCGGCGAGGCCCTTGGCGCAACCGCGCTCGTAGATGCGGTCGGCGACCGCGCCGGCGTCGACCTTGCCGGTGCCGACGGAAACGATGGTCGCATCGTGACCGCCCGAATACATCACCTGCTTGAAATCCTTCTGCGGAACGATGCCGGCCTTGGCGAACGCCGCCGACGGCACCATCGAGCCCGAGGTCGAACCCGGATCGACGAAGGCGAAGGTGCGGCCCTTGAGGTCGGCGAGCGAATTGATGCCGCTATCCTTCTTGGCGATGATGATCGACTGGTAGCTCGGCTGCATGGTCCGGGCGACCACGGTGACCGCGAACGCCTCGACCGGCGCCTGGGTGGTCGCCAACACGTAGGAGAACGGCCCGAGCAGACCGACGTCGACGTGACCCGAGCGGAACGCCTCGATGGTGGCGTTGTAGTCGGAGCCGACAAAGGTCTCGATCTTCATGCCCGTGTGCTTGGCGACGATGTCGAGGATCGCTTGCGATTGGCGCACCATGGCGCGCGAATCTTCCGCCGGGATGAAGCCGACCCGGAGCACGCCGGTCTTGGTCGGATCGTGGGCCTGCCGCTGCTGGGCCTCGGCCGTGGAGATCGCCGCGCTCGTCGCCATCAGGGCGGCGAGGGCGGAAAACGCCAGGGTTTTCGTTATCTTCATGTTGTCATCTCCTCTGCTAGAGCCTGCCTTTGCGAAATTGCGTCCCCGGTTCGGAGGGATTCCGTCCAGAGATCATCTTAAACGGTTTGGGCGGTTTACCACCGCAAGTTGACGTTCTTGATCTGGGTGTAGCTGAGCAGTTCCTCGAAGCATTCCTCCTGGCCGAGCCCGCTCTGCTTCCAGCCGCCGTAGGGCGCGCCGATGTAGCGCCCGTTGGAATTGATCCAAACGTAACCGACGTCGACCCGGTCGGCGGTTTCCATCGCCCGGCTGAGGTCGTTGGTCACGATTGCCGCGGTCAAACCGTACTCGACGCCGTTGACCTGCGACAGCATTTCGTCGAAGTCCGACCACGGCATGATCGACATGACGGGGCCGAAAATCTCCTCGCGGCCGATCTTCATGGCCGGCGTGACCTTGTCGAATACGGTCGGCGCGACGAAGTAGCCGTTATCGAGAGCGGCGTTCTTCGGCTTGCCGCCGCCGATCAGCAATTCGGCGCCTTCCTGCCTGCCGGATTCGATGTAGCCCATGACGCGCTTGTACTGGCGTTCCGACACGATCGGCCCGAGTTCGTTCTCGTCGAGCCACGGAAACCCGACCGGCAGCGCTTCGGCGAGCTTGACCAGTTCGTCGCGCACCGGCTTATGCAACGATTCATGCACGAACACGCGCGAGGTCGAACTGCACGATTGCCCTTGGCGGTTGAGATTCATGCCCTTGACCGCGGCCGAGGCGGCTTTCTTCGGGTCGGCGTCGGGGAAGATGATGATCGGATTCTTGCCGCCGAGCTCAAGGGTGACGCGCTTCAGGCCGTCGGCGGCGTCGCGGGCGATGGCGCGGCCGGTCGGCACCGATCCGACGAAACCGACCCGGCTCACGTCCGGATGCTTGACCATGGCCGATCCGGTGGCGCCGTCGCCGGTGATGACGTTGACCACGCCGGGCGGAAAGAGGCCCTCGCACAGTTCGCCCAGCTTGAGGCTGGAGAGCGGCGACTGTTCGGAGCCCTTGATCACCACGCAGTTGCCGGCGGCGAGCGGCGCCGCCGCCTTTTCGGCGCAGAAGCGGAACGGGTGGTTGAAGGGATTGATCTTGGCGACCACGCCGTAGGGCTGGCGGCGGGTGAAGTTGAGGTGGTTGGGCCCGTGCGAGGAGGTCTCGCCCTTGACCTCGGTGATGAGCCCCGCGAAGTACTCGAGCGAGTCGGCGGTCCAATCCATGTCGCCGCGCATGCCCTTGGCGGCGTTGCCGGAATCGACCGCATCCATGAGGCCGAGATAGTCGCGGTTGTCGCGGATGCGCTTGGCGAGCGCCTTGAGCGCCGCCGCGCGCTCCTTGATGGTCGTTTGGCGCCACTGGGCGAAGGCTTTTTTCGCCGCCGCCACCGCGCGGTCGACATCGGCCGGGCCGGCGAGCGGCACGTCCGGCAGCCTGCGCCCGGTCGAGGGATTGACGTGGCTGATGGTGCGGCCGTCGGCGGCCGCTTCCCATTTGCCGCCGATGTAAAGACCGCGCGGGGTAAACCCGAGATCGGGTTCCTTGGGAGGCAAAGCGACTTTGTTCATGGGGGTGTTTCCTTCAGGGGACGATGGCCGCGCGCAGCACGGAGCGTTCGGCGGCGCGCTTGATGGCGACGCCGACCTGGTCGAGCGGGAACTTGGCGTCGACCAGGGCGTGGAACGGAAACCGCGTGCGGTTGGCGGCGACGAAATCGAGCGCCTCGATCAGGTGGCGCGGATGGTAGTTGTGGACGCCCTTGAGCGTGACCAGCTTGCGGAGGATGAGGTTGGCGTCGATGCGGACGTAGGCCTCGGGATTGACGAGGCCGCCCAGCACGTAGCGTCCGCCGACGCGCACCATCTTGAGGCCGGACGGGATCACCTCGGGCGAACCGCACACCTCGATCACCGCGTCGGGGCCCTCGGGCGGGCAGAGCGCGCGCACCTTCTTGACCAGGTCGTCCTCGCCCATCGCACCCGGATCGAAGGCGGCGTCGACGCCGAATTTCATCGCCAGCACGCGCCGCGCCGCGACCGTGTCGAGGCCGATCACCAGGCGCGCGCCGCGGGCCTTGGCGATGGCCGCGCCGTAGAGGCCGAGGAGCCCCAGGCCCTGCACCACCACCGCCTCGCCCATGCCGATCCCGGCCGCCTCGGTGACCGAAATCATGGTGGCGACGCCGCAATTGACCGGGGTCGCTTCCTCGTCGCTCATGTCGGCGGGCAGCTTCAGGATCCAGGATTGCGGCAGGATGTAGCAGTATTCGGCGAAGCCGCCGTGGAAATGCGGGTCGTCGCTGACCGCCATGTGCCCATATTTCTCGACGCCGGGCGACTTCTGCGGGATGTCGAGCACCTCGGTGTAGTAGTTGGGGCCGCGAATGAAGAATTCGCTCCAGGTGATGCGGTCGCCGACCGCGAGTTTGTCGCCGCGCATGTCTCGGTCGATGTTGGAGCCGAGCTCGACGATGGTGCCGATGATCTCGTGGCCGAGCACACCGGGGCACGGGTTCGGCCGCCGCCCCTCGTAGGAGTGGATGTCGGAACGGCAGATGGTCGACATGCGGATTCGCACCAGCACCTCGTCCGGCCGGGTCGGGCGCAAGGGAAATTCGCGCACAACGAACGGCTGGTTGGGTGCGTCGTACACGGCGGCCTTGCCGCGGGCGGGTTTCATGGCGGTCGTGGTCTCTTCCCTCAGTGGGCGGCGGCGCCGTTGAGGGCGTATTCGAAGATGTGATGGCTCTTGAGGGCGCCCGCCTTCGCCTTCTGGGCGTAGACGTCGCCGACCGGCTCGCTGACGACGAACGGCACGCGCGCTTCCGACACGCCGCCGTGGGTGCGGAGCCGATGGCCTTCAAGACCCTTCAAGTCGTGATCGGCCTTGCTTGCGCCGACGCAGGTGCCCCGGTCGGAAATAACGGCGACATCGCCCTCGCGGTCGGGCGGCAGGTCGTACTGGGCGCATATGGAACGCTTGTCGAGCACGGTCTCGATCCCCTTGATCGGCTCGACCAGCTTCATGATCTGGTCGGGCTTCGCCTTGCCGCCCCGGCAATAGACGCGCACAAACCCGCCGAGCGCCCCGTGGTGGGCGACGAAGTAATCGGTGATCGGGCAGATGACCTTCGTGTCGCCCTTGCCGAATTCGGCGTCCAGAATGTCCTGGAGCCAGATGACGTTGGGCGTGCCGTCGGGCTTGGATTTGTCGTTCATGCCGTGGTCGGCGGTGAGCGCGACTACGGCGCCCAGGTCCGCGAGCCGGCCGAACTTCTCGTCCAGGTTCTTATAGAACCTGTTGGCTTCGCCTTCGCCCGGCGCGTACTTGTGCTGGATGTAGTCGGTGAGCGAAAGGTACATGATGTCCGGGCGCTCGCGCTCCAGGAGGCGGATGCCGGCTTCCAGCACGAACAGGGACAGTTCGGCCGAATACATGTCGGGCAGCGGCATGCCGACGAACTTGAGCACGCTGTCGATGCCGTGCTCGGCCTTGGTGCACTTGTCGGCCTGCTCGGAGGAGAAGTTGATGTTGCCGCGCGAGATGTCGAGCCCCTTGCCGAGTTGGCGGCGAAGCTTGTCCTTGGCGGTGATGGAAACCACCTTGGCGCCGGCGCGGGCGAATTCGGCGAGGATGGTGGTGCCGCGCAGCAATTCGGGTCCGGTCATCACCACCGCCTCGCCGGTCGCCGGGTCGAGATAGAAGTTGCCGGAAATGCCGTGGACCGAGGCGGGCGCGCCGGTGACGATCGACATGTTGTTGGGGCAGGTGAAGCTCGGCACCGTGCCGTCGGCGACCGCGTTGAAGCCCTGGCCCATAAAGCGGGCGACGTTGGGGATGATCCCGTCCTTGAGGCCGCGGTCGAAGTACGACGGATCGCCGCCGTCGATGCACACCACCACCAGCGGCCGCTTGGGCCAGCGGTAGTCGGTTCCGTTGACGCGAACGATCGGTTTGTCGCCGTTTTTCGGCATGTCGGGCCCCTCCACAAGGCTGATGGGCGAACGGTAGCGAATAGGCTATCATCTGAAAAATCGATTATTCAGCATATATCATTTATTTGACAAATATATGATCGAACCGAGACATAAGCGCGAAAGAGCGTTGATTCATGTATGAAAAATGGCTGAAGGCGTTTCACATGGTCGCCACCCAGGGTGGCTTCACCCGTGCCGCGCGCGCGCTCAACGTCGGCCAGCCGACCATTTCAAGCCACATCAAGGCGCTCGAGGACCATTTCCGGGTCGAATTGTTCCACCGCCAGGGGCGCAAGTTCGAGCTATCGGATACGGGGCGGAAGCTGCTCGCCATCACCCAGGGGCTCTACGGCCACGAAGCGGAAGCGGCGAGTTTTCTCCGCACCGTCGGCCGGAACGAGCGCGGGCTGCTGCGCCTCGGCGCGGTCGGGCCCTACGAGGTGATCGAGCTCGCGCACCGGTTCCGCGAGCGTTATCCGGCGGTCGAAATCGCGGTCAACGTCGCCTCGCGCGCCGAGATCATGGCGCGGCTTTCCAATTTCGAGATCGACGTCGGCGTGCTGGCCGACGACATCGGCGGGCCGGAATTCTTCTCCATGCTCTACGACCGCCATCCGGGGCTGGTGATGATGCCGGCCGGGCACCGGCTCGCGCGCCAGAAATCGCTCCGCATCGCCGATCTGCAAGGCGAGCCGGTGATCTTCCGCGATCCCTCGTCGGCGACCCGGCGCGCGTTCGAGGGCGCGCTCGCCAAGGCCGGGGTCACGGTCAAGCCGATCCTCGAAATCAACAGCCGCGAGGCGATTCGCGAGGCGGTCGCGCGCGGCATGGGCCTCGGCGTGGTCTCGGAACGGGAATACGCGCCGCACCCGGATATCCGCGCGCTGCCGGTGCGCGACGCGGCGATTCTGATTTCGGCCTACGTCACGGTGCTGAACGCCCGCCGTCCGCGCCCGCTGATCGAGGCGGCGATCGCGGTCGCGCGGGACGCCTCGCAGTTCCGGGTCAAGCGGTAGGCTTTATTTCGCGCGCCCCGCACCCGCGATCGCCTTTTCAAGATCGGTCAATTCCTCGCAGCCCTTGGGGCAGAGCGCCTTGAGCCGCGCCGCCACCTCGCGCGCCTTCGCCAATTGGTCGGTTTGGACGTAAAGCTCGCCGAGATATTCGAGCGCGCCCTTGTGCTTCGGATCGATCGCGAGCGCCTTTTGGTAATGCGCGAGGGATTGTTCGAAATCGCCGCTCTTGCGCAGGCTGTAGCCCATCAGGTTGTGGGCGTCCGCGTTCTTGGGGTCGGCCTTGAGGATGGGGGCGAGCAGGGCGATCGCGCCTTTGTAATCTTTCGCCTCGATTTTCGTCCGAACAGGCGCCAGTTCGGTCACCGCGCGCAAAGGATCGGGGTCGTCGACCGCGCCCGCGCTTCCGCTCCACAAAGCGAAGATGATAATCGCCGTCACCGCCCGCATGGGCGCATTCTATCATAGAAAAACCCTCGGCAGGTGTCGGGCTTGACAAACCCCCCTCGGAAAATATCCTCACCCGGCCGGTTCCGCGCCCGAAGCATGATTCTCCGTGGTGGGGACGGACGAGGGGAAGTCCATGGTCCGCTATCTGAAGCAGGCCGCACCGCGTTCCGCGCAGACCGACCGGCAGTTGGTCGAGCGCGTCCGCGCCATGATCGAGGACATCGAGCAGAATCGCGACGCGGCGGTTCGGCGCTATGCCCGCGACCTCGACAAATGGACCCGCGACGAGTTCCGCGCGTCGGCGGATGAAATCGCTGCCGCGCGCAAGGCGGTGAGCGCGACGTTCAAGGACGACTTCGCCTACTGCAAGAAGCAAATCACCGACTTCGCCAAGCGTCAGCGCGATTCCCTTCATGAATTCGAGGCCAAATTCGGCGACGGCATTTCGCTCGGGCAAAAAATCATCCCGGTCGAGGTCGTCGGCTGCTACATTCCGGGCGGCAAATATCCCTTGATTTCGGCCGCGTTGATGAGCGTGGCGACCGCCAAGGTCGCCGGCGTGCCGCAGGTCATCGGCGCCGCGCCGCCGCGCGAGGGCCGCGGCATCTACGCGCCGACCCTCTACGCGCTCGCCGAGGCGGGCGCCGACGACATCTTCACCATCGGCGGGGTTCAGGCGTTCGCCGCGATGGCGTTCGGTTGCGTCGGCATGCGCGCCGTGGACATGATCACCGGCCCAGGCAACGCTTACGTCGCCGAGGCCAAGCGCCAGCTGTTCGGCCGGGTCGGCATCGATCTGCCGGCGGGCCCGACCGAAATTCTGGTGATCGCCGATTCCTCGGCCGACCCCGCCCTGGTCGCGACCGATTTGCTCGGCCAGGCGGAACATGGGCCGGACAGCCCGGCGTGGCTGGTGACGACCTCGGAAAAACTGGGACGCGAGGTGCTGGCCGAAATTGACCGGCAGCTGGTGACCCTGCCGACGGCGGAAATCGCGGGCGCGGCGTGGCGGCGCTGGGGCGAGGTGATGGTCGTCGCCGACGACGACGAAGCGATCGCGGTAAGCGATACCTACGCCCCCGAACACCTGGAGGTGATGACGCGCCGCGACGATTATTATCTCGCCCGGCTGAAAAACTACGGCAGCCTGTTTGTCGGCGAGGAAAGCACCGTCGCCTACGGCGACAAGGGCGTCGGCACCAACCACACGCTGCCCACCGGCCGCGCCGCGCGCTATACCGGCGGGCTGTGGGTGGGCAAATTCCTCAAGACCGTCACCTACCAGCGCCTGACCGCGTCCGCGAGCCAGAAGATCGCGCCGATCATGGCGCGCATGTGCGCCGAGGAAGGCATGCTCGCCCACGAAGCCACCGCCACCGCGCGCGCCCAGCGCTACCTGCAACGGCCGCGCCCAGGGTGACAAGCGACGAGCTGACCATCAAGACATCCGACGATCAAGCGGGTGAACCATTTGCCCGCCAACTCCAGGGAGGAGACCGATGAGCATCGACAAGACCAACATTCCCCGCCGTGATTTTCTTGCCGGCGCGGCGGCCGGCGTGGCCGGCGCGAGCCTGCTAAGCGCGTTTCCGGCCGGCGCGCAAAGCGCCAAGACCGGCACCGTCCGTTGCTGGGGCGAGCCGGGACCCTACGGTGGCGTCGCGGTCGCGGCGATGAACGAATGGGCGCAGAAGAACGCGCCCGGCCTCAAGTTCGAGATCGAGACAATTCCGTGGGACGGCGTCTACGTCAAACTGATGACCGATCTCGCCGCGCAACGGCCCCCGTCCCTGATCAGCGTCGAATCGCCGATCGCCATGCAGTTGATGGCCGAAGGATTGCTGGTATCGCTCGACGACGTGGTCGACAAGATCGGGCGCAACCGGATCGCCGACGGCGTGAAGTGGGAATACTGGGGCAGCTGGAAGGGTAAGCAATACGTGCTGCCGGCCCATCACCAGCCGCACCTGTTGCTGGTGCGCATGGACATCGCCAAGGAGTTGGGGCTCAAGGACCCCGACACCTGGGACTGGAACGATCTGCTCGCCGCGGCGCGGACGATTTCGCAGAAAAAGCCGGACATGGCCGGATTCACCATGGCGCTTGGGCGCAATCTCTGCACCGATTACCACTTCTCCGCGCTGCTCCATTCTGCCGGCGGACGGATGTTCGACGCCGCCAACAAGTTCCAGGTGGTGTTCGACAGCCCGCAGACGGTCGAGGCGCTGACCTTCGTCAAGGAACTGCGGCCCTACATGCCCAAGGGCGCGGTCGAATACAGCTTCCTCCAGGTAGTCGACGCCCACGTCACCGGCAAGACCGCGATGAGCTTCTACTGGGGCCGCACGCTCGGCCGCGCGGCGGAGGAAAACAAGGCGGTGTTCCAGGCGACCGAGGCGTTCAACCACGCCCGCCATCCCAAGACCGGCCGGCGCCACAACTGGAACGATTTCCAGGGCTGGTGCATCCCCATCCGGAACAACCCGTTCATCGACGAAGCCAAGGCCGCGCTGGTGTATTACCAGACCAGCAAGGATTGGCTGATCAAGTACAGCCATTCGCTGGTGCCCAACGTGGCGCCGACCTACAAGGACGTGTTGGATGCGCCCGAGTTGCGCAATCACCCGATCTTCCAGGCCAAACCGCGCACGGTGCAGACGTACTTCAAGGATTCGCTCGCCCATTCGAGCAGTTCGGCGAACGAGTTGCTGCAAGGCGTCAATCCGCTTGCCGGCATCGTGCACGGCCGCTCGGTCTTGGCGCAGACCGTGCAGAAAGTGGTGATCGACAACATGGCGCCCGCGGAAGCGGCCAAGTGGGGCGCGCGCGAGCTGGAGGCGATCCGGCGCGACAACATGCGCCTGCTCGGTTGATCGGCTGATCGGCGGGCCGGGCGGCCCCGAGGCCGCCCGGCCCGTGCCGCTTTTATCACTCCCCGGCGCGTCGACAAGCCATGAATCGCAAAACCACCGTGCTGCCCGATCGGGTCGTCGGGCTTCTGTTCGTTGTTCCGTTCGTCGTCCTGGCGGCGACGTTCATGGTCTATCCGGTGGTCGAGGCGGTGCGGATGGCGTTTCTCAGCTACAATCCGCTGCGCCCCGACCTCACCACCTTCGCCGGTCTCGCCAACTTCGCGTTCATTTTCGAAGACCCTCTTTTCTGGGATTCGTTCTGGCAGGCGACCGTGTGGACGGTATTGTCGATCGTCTTTCAGACCGCGTTCGGCGTCGGCATCGCGCTGCTTCTCCACCAGGCGCTGGCGGGCATGGCGATATTTCGGGGGCTGCTGCTCTTTCCCTACATCGTGCCGACGGTCGTGATCGCCCTGATCTGGCGCTGGATCTTCAATCCCGAAATCGGCGTGGTGAACCACGCATTGCTGGCCGCCGGGCTGATCCAGACACCGATCTATTGGCTGTCGACTCCGGACATGGCGATGGCCTCGACCATCATGCTCAACGTCTGGAAATACACGCCGTTCGTGGTCATCTGCGTGCTCGCCCGGTTGCAGACGGTTCCGCTCGAATTGTACGACGCGGCCAAGGTCGACGGGGCGGGCGTGATCCGCCGCTTTCTCGACGTGACGCTGCCGCAATTGAAGGAAGTCCTCATCGTCGTGATCGTGTTCCGCACCATCTGGACGTTCAACAAATTCGAGGAAATCTACCTGCTGACCAAGGGCGGGCCCGGCACCTCGACCTTCAATCTCGCCGTCTATTCGTTCGAGCAGTCGATCGCCTCCCTCAGGCTCGGCGTCGGCGCCGCGACCGGGGTGGTGATGATGGTGATGCTGTTTCTCGGCAGCGTCATCTACCTGCGGGTATCCGGCTTCGGCGCGGACGAAAAATCGTCATGATCCGGGATCGCCTGGGCCCGGTCGTCCTCCGCCTCGCGCTTTACGCGAGTCTGGCCGCGATTACCTTCCTGGTTTGCTTTCCGCTGATCTGGGCGCTCACCACCTCGCTCAAGCCGAAGGCGGAAATTTTCGCCGTTCCGCCGACGCTCTGGCCGCAAACGGTCACGCTGGAGAACTATGCCGCGCTGCTCAGCGGCAAGTCGCAGTATTTCCAGGCCGAAGGCCAGGCGGCGGTCGGCACCTCGCCGGCCCAGTTCTTCGTGCGCTGGTTCGCCAACAGCGCGATCGTGACCTTCGGCTCGACGCTCATCAGCATCACGGTCGCGACCCTTGCCGCCTACAGCCTGACCCGGTTCCGCTATTGGGGGCGGCGGTTCGTTCCCTATTTCAGCCTGCTCGGCTACATGATTCCGTCCATCATCTTCGTTTTTCCGCTTTTCCTGATGATGGTGCGGATCGGGCTCACGGATTCGCTCTGGAGCCTGATCCTCGGCTACGTCTGCGTCACGTTGCCGTTCTGCATGTGGCTGATGTGGGCGTTCATGCGCTCGATCCCGATCGAAATCGAGGAAGCGGCCCTGATCGACGGTGCCTCGCGCCTGCAGGTGTTCGGCCAGGTGGTGCTGCCGTCGGCGCTGCCCGGGATCATCGCCGCCGGCATTTTTTCCATGATCGTGTCGTGGAACGACTACCTGTTCGGGCGCGTGTTCATGAATTCCCTCGATAATCTCACGCTCACGGTCGGGGTCATGCTGTTCTTCGAGGGCACGCACGTGGACTGGGGCCTTTTGATGGCGGCCTCGG
>VGZQ01000025.1 GCA_016872535.1 Rhodospirillales bacterium
TCTCAAATGTTCTGACGACGGACACCCTTGGCGCGATAGTCGGCGATCCGCTGGCGCAAGCCCGGTCGAAAGGCGGAACGCACCAAATCCGCCATGTCCGCATCGCGGGTGTCCCGGACGGTCAGCGCGAGCAGGTGTGCGCGCGCGGGTGCGCTCATCACGTTCCACTTCTCGATCAGCGCGCGGACGGCGGCGGGCCAGGCGCTTTCATCGACCAAGTCGGTCAGCAGCCCCCACGCGCGGGCGTCTTGGGCCGAAAACTCCGCCGCATCGCGCAGGATCGCGCGCGCCCGGTCGGCGCCGATCCGCGCGGCGAGACGCCGCGTGCCGAGGGCCAGATCGAAACGCCATCCCGGCATGCGGAAACGCGCGTCGGGTGTCGCGATCCGGTCGCTGCACGCGCAGACGATATCTACGCCGGCGCCGAAGTTGCGTCCCTTAACCAGCGCCACGATCGGGAACGGCGCGTGGTGCAGATTCTGCAACAGCTGTTCGATACGCGCGAAGCGGTGCAGCAGTTCGCCGTCTGACACGGTTTCGAGATCGGCGAGATCGAATCCGGTACAGAAATTCCGTCCCGTGCCGGTCAACACGACGGCGGCGCCTACGCGCGCCTTGGCCCCTTCCAGTGCGTCGAGCAGCGCTTCGACCGTCGGCGCGTTCAAGGCGTTGCCGCGATCGGGACGATTGAGCGTGAGGGTGAGGACGTCGCCGTCCCATTGTTGGAGCAGGCTGTCCACGAAGGGATATTCTGCGCTTGGGTGGGGTATTCGCCGAAACGGAATGGTAGTGGATGAGCAAGCATTTTGGAAAGCACGTGGACTCGCTCGGATTTGTCGCGCGTTTTTGCGCAACACAACATCAGATCTTTCTAATAAGCGTAGGTGAGCGACTAACCCATTGGTATAACTTTGGTTCAATGATCATCGAAAATGTTTTCGGCGGCGGTGTCACTGCGCTGCTCCCCGTTTCTCAGTCGGTAGAGGCTTGAGTCTGTTCGCCATTGCACCGCTCCCAATCCTTGGATCAGCTGAAACCGGAGTTTTTCGGAGGCTCAATCGGATACAGCATGACTTTTCCTAAATAGGAAGAACCTATGCGATCCATCGAGATTGCGTCTTGGACAGGGGGATACATCAGCATTATCATAACCATACTTTTATTGTGAATTCAGTAAATGATTGACGCCTTACAGTGCAAATTCAGCCTGCTGCCGGAAGGAGCGAATGAGCTTCGGCTGGCGCTGCGTGGGCTTCAGGCGTCGCCGGGCGAAGTGTCTGAGCAGACGCGCTCCCTGCGGCACCGCGCTTCCATGCCCGCCAAATCCCGTTTCGTCTTCATGCGTTCCCCTCGACTCTATCCCAGTCAAAATAACGTACGAGGATACGAACATGACGTCGCGTAACACACCAGAGCCACCGCAGGACGCGCCTTCTCCAGATGTCTTCAATCATGCCCGATTCAAAGAGTCGATGCACGTCGTTCACGATATCGGGGGCGAAAAGGGCGGGCCCATTCCGCTGGAAGAGAGAAAATCAAAGCCCTGGGAGCTCAATACCTATGCCATTTGTGAGTGTCTCTCCTGGCGCGGTGTCTGGACCAACGTGGAGAAGCTTCGCCGGGCTGCCGACTTGGGAGATAAATACCTTGCGGTGCCTTACTCCGGGCGCTGGCTGCTTGCCGCCGCGCGGGCGCTGGTCGACAAGCAGCACATCACGCTGACCGAGTTGACCAACAAAATCGAAGAGGTGAAAAGACGCCATGCGGAAAAGTCGCCACGCTGAGATACAGGATGAAGGAATTGGCAAGGCGAGCAGCTCGCCGATGTTCAACCATCTGCGTGTCGCCGAAATCGCCGCAGGGGTGGGCGACCCTCAGTGCTACCGGGGCAAGGCTGATCCGCCCAAGTTCAAGGCGGGCGATCGCCTGCGCGTCAAAGACCAGCCGGATCTCTTTTATAACCAGACCCCGGGTTACATACGAGGGGCCATAGGAACCGTCGTGGAACTGGCCTACGAAAGCCCCGCACCGGAGGACGAAGCGTGGGGCCATATTGACGAAGTCGAATGGTTCTACTTTATGTGCTTTCGGCATGAAGACCTGTGGGATGACGATTCTCCCGACACGAACTCGAGCGACACGATATGGACCCAGATTTCCGAACGGTGGCTGGAACCGGTGTAAAGCAACGGCGGACATAACCGGATGCGGCTTGGGCGAAGCGACTGTAATCAGGATTTCCCTTGCAGGAGTGTTTTATGGTTAGACAAGCCCTCCATCTGCCGCTGGTATACAGCTGCTCCGGATGTTCCAGTACGGCCCAACTCGCCAATACGCTGGCCTTGTGCCTGGACCGAAACGGGGAAGCACAGATGTCCTGCATCGCCGGTGTGGGCGGCGATATACCGAATTTTGTGCGTCAGGCCACCTCAGGCCGACCGATTCTCGCGCTGGACGGCTGCCCGCTGGGCTGTGTTCGCAGTTGTCTGAAACGCCACGGCGTGGAACCTCACCGCTACGTGCAACTGCAAAAGCATGGGGTGAAAAAGCGTTATGGCCAGGAGGCCCCGGAGGACGATGTCAAGCGCCTCTACCCGCGGATCGTGGAACTCGCCCGAGAGATTCGACCGGATCGTGACCCGCTGGCGACGCAGGCGAGTTCATGTTCTCTGGAGCAGATATCGCAGCCTGATGCGCATGGCGAAGCAGAAGCATAAGCGTGGTGGGATTTGA
This sequence comes from Rhodospirillales bacterium, assembly GCA_016872535.1. Classification (NCBI taxonomy): domain Bacteria; kingdom Pseudomonadati; phylum Pseudomonadota; class Alphaproteobacteria; order Rhodospirillales; species Rhodospirillales bacterium. The sequence continues at coordinate 2,734 of VGZQ01000025.1, forward strand.
TGAGATCCACAGCCGTAGACAGGAAAGAAACCTTCACGGGCGAGCGGGAGGACGGCGAGTGTCCGCGGAGAATGAAGGGCCAGCAATTCTTGGCGGCGTTGATCCGCCGATCGGGCGCGAAGGCGGTGTTTTTCGTCCCGACATTCTTGTATCCAACGCTTGTGGAGTTGGCGGAGGATCCGATCAAGCGCGTATTGTGTCATTCGGAGAAGGCTGCGGGCTATATGGCCGACGGCTATGCGCAGGCATCGGGTACGCCGACGATCGTGATCGCCCAGGGCGGCCCCGGAGCGACGAACCTGTATGCGGGCCTGGTGGATGCCTGGCAAAGCCATACGCCGTTGCTTGCGGTGACCCCGGTCCTTCCAAGCTCACGTTACCACGGCAACTCCTATCAGGAAGCCTATGTGGATTTCCGGCCGGTGACCAAGTACGACGCGGAGGTCCGCTCGATCGACCGGATGGCGGAGTTCTTCGGCAAGGCTTACCGGGAGATGACGACGGGGGCGCCCCGGCCGGTCCACCTCTATCTGGACGGCGCGCTGGAAGCGGGCGAGTCGGAGTTCGATTTCCGGCACCTGGATCAGCGCTACTTCTCCTATCCCGCGTTCCGTCCGCGCGCGGACGATGACCTCGTGGAGCAGGCCGTCCAGGAGCTCCGCCATGCGGAGTGTCCGGTGATGGTTTGCGGTCGTGGGACGGTCGTTTCAGGCGCATGGGAGGAAGTGACGGCGCTGGCCGAGCAGTTGGATATGCCGGTTACCACGACCTTGGGCGGCAAGGGGAGTATCGACGATCGACATCCACGGGCGCTGGGCGTGACGGGCTCCTACCGGCGGCCGCCGACCGACCGCGTGATTACCGAGGCGGATGTGGTGCTCTATGTGGGGGGTCATCACGGCGGGGCGACGACAAATATGCGGAAGATGCCGACGCCGGGGGTGCGGGCTATCCACATTGACATCAACCCGGCTCAGCCCGGCGCGAACTATCCTAACGTATTGCCGCTTGTAGGTGATGCGCGGACGGTCCTGCAGCAGATGCTGCAGGTCGCGCGGCGCTCAGCGGCGCGGGGCGCGCACAGCGCGTGGGTGGCGAGGGCGCAGAAAGAGCTGCGGGAGTGGCGCGAAAGCCAGCATGAGCACATGTATGGCAACGCGATTCCGATTCGGCCGGAACAACTGGTGATCGAGCTTGTGAAGGCGTGTCCGGAGAACACGCTCTACGTCACGGACACGGGCTATGTCGGCACGTGGGCCGGCGTCTTCATGGATCTTCCGCCGGGGAAGAACTTCCTGCACTGCGAGGGGAGTCTGGGGTGGGCGTTTCCGGCGGCGATGGGCGCAAAGGCGGCGGTCCCCGAGCGGCCGGTGGTGGCGTTCACGGGTGACGGGGGATTTTTCTATCATCTTACTGAGCTTGAGACGGCGGTGCGCAATGGGATCAACCTGATTACGGTGGTGTTGAACAATCAGGCAATGGCTTTCCAGACGCACCTGCTGCGGAGCCTCTGGGCGGGGTCTCCCGATTTGGACAAACTGTCGGAGTTCAAGGAGACGAATTTCGCGGACATTGCCCGGGGAATGGGCGCTTGGGGTGTCCGCGTGACGGATCCGAAACACATCGGAAAGGCGTTGCGGGATGCGATCGATGCGGACATGCCAGCGGTGGTGGATGTGGTGATCGATCAGGCGGCCGCCGCGCCCGTGGCGTTCATGGCGGGGCAAGGGAGCCGCAGGGACACGCTCACGGCGCCCGGGAAGGAGAAACGCCTTTAGCAGGCCGGAGATTCTCATCTGATCCGGTCCAAGTTCCGGGGTGCGGCCAATGCAGAACGGGCTCTACCCATCGCTGGATGAAAGTTGGGGCTCAGGTCACGGCCACAGTTTTATCTATAGACATTTCCTATAGATTTAATTCGAACATGCAATTTGACATATACTCTCCTCTCGTGGATAGTTTTACCAGTCGTGGGGGTGCCTAACGGGTTACCTACGCGGCTCCGCCCCGGATTTGCGGAGGGTATCTTGCATTGGTGAACCGTATCGGGACTGCTACAACCGACCATAAGCCTCTTCGAACATAAATTTCTTCTAATACAAGAAGGAGTACAAGACGTATGTCATCCCCCACCAGAGACAGAGTACTACGCCACATCGACGTTGTCGGCCAGATGCAGCCAGCTCTGCACAAGCAGACGCACGCGCCGGCCCCCGATCAAATCGATCACACCCTCTTCAGGGCCTATACGCGGATGCCGCACGACGTTGGCGGCGAGCCGGATGTGCCCATCACCTGGGAAGAGAAGGAGGAGGAACAGTGGGAGCTCAATACCTTCGCCACATGCGAATGCCTGGCTTGGCGCGGTGTCTGGAACGCCGAGGAGCGGCGCCGCCGGCAAAACGTCGATCTCGGTCAGACGCAGTATCTCGGTCTGCCGTATTACGGGCGGTGGCTGTTGACCGCCGCGCGGATCATGGTGGACAAGCAATATGTCACGCTCACCGAGTTGGTCAACAAGATTGATGAAGTGAAAAAGCGCCATGAGCACAAGTAAGCACGATAGAACTCACCACGCCAAAAAAGCCACCGGGATCGGCGATCCCCAGTGTTTCAAGGGTGAAGCCGGTAAGGCCAAGTTCAAGGTCGGCGACCGTGTGCGGGTCAAGGATCTGTCCGATGTCTTCTACAGCCGGACCCAGACCTACCCTCGTGGCGCGGTTGGTACCGTGACCGTACTGGTCTACGAAAGCCCCGCTCCGGAAGACGAGGCGTGGGACAACACGGACAAGTCCGAATGGTTCTACAGCGTGAAATTCCGGCAGAAGGATCTTTGGCCGGATTATCCCGATCTGTACGCAAACGATACGCTAGAGACCGAGTTATCCGAGCGCTGGCTGGAGAAGGCATAGCCTGACCGGCGGACGCCGAACAAAAGGACAAGCACAAATGTCAGATAAACACGAACCCGCGCCGATGGTTAATGAAGTCAGCGACTTCGAGGTGCTCGAAATGGCCGTGCGCGAACTGGCCATTGAGAAAGGGCTTTTCTCCGCCGAGGACCATCGGCGCTGGACGGAATACGTCCACACCCTCGGTCCCCTGCCCGCGGCGCGCCTGGTCGCCAAGGCGTGGCTGGATCCCGCGTACAAGAAGCTGGCGGTGACCGACGGGGTCAAGGCCAGCCTGCAAGTCGGCGTCGACTGGATCAACAGCCCGCCGACCGGCTTCGGCACTCCAAGCGACTACTGCGCCCTGCGCGTGCTCGAAGACACACCCAAGCTGAAGCACGTGGTGGTATGCACGCTCTGCTCGTGCTATCCGCGGCCGATCCTCGGCCAGTCGCCGGAGTGGTATCGAACCCCGAATTACCGCCGCCGCCTGGTGCGCTGGCCGCGTCAGGTGCTTGCGGAATTCGGCCTGCAACTGGACCCGGACGTGGAAATTCGGGTCGCGGACTCCAACCAGAAGACCCGTTACATCGTGCTGCCGGTGAGACCCGCCGGTACGGAAGGCTGGACCGAGGACCAGTTGACCGCGATCGTGACGCGGGATTGCCTGATCGGCGTGGCGGTGCCGAAACCCGGGGTCACGGCGAATGCCAAGCGCCCCGTGCGCCCCGCGGTACACCCGGTGCATCACAGTCACTGACGGAGCGAGTCGTGACCGGATGGGGCTCCAAAGATGAAGGATAAAGATAAAGGCTCCGAAACCGGCCGGCAGGGGACGGATACGACTCCCGTTCCCCTGCTCGAGGCGATCAGCAGTCGCGGGAGGGTGTGGGAGGATTTGGCCGAGCAATACGGCGTGACTAACCCCGACCCGCCCTGGAAGATTACCCTGGATGCGACGTGTGATCTGCTCGCCGCCGGCTCCTGCGTGCTGCCCGTGCTCGAACGTCGCGCCGAAGAGGACGATCTCTCCGCGACGAATTACGCGGACATCCCCTTCCCGGAGCGACAGCTTCTGGCGCTGGCGCACTCGTTGATCCGGCGAGGGCTGTTGGACGAGGACGAACTCGCGCGACGAATGGAAGAGGTCAACCGGCGTCTCAACAGCTGACCTCGACCGGCGTCAAACAATAATAACGAGCGCGTGATGCTGGCTCGCTTCTGGGAGTTTCATGGGAAAGCAACGTAACAGCGGAGGCAACGACGAATTCCGCGACCGACACTCACTCGCGTACGGCCGGGGGGCGGCCGAGCGGGGAGGGACGGCTCGCGTCCGGAACGGCACCGCCATCGTTGAATCTCATGCGTCCGCGTGCGTGAAGCACGATCGTTCATCTTTAGATCGGGGAATCGAGTCGTGACCATCCGCGGCGTGGAAATCAAGATACGGAATTTGACTCATCGATACTCCTCGAAGGCGCCGCTGACGTTCGAGCGGGTCGATATCGAGGCCAAGCGCGGCGAAGCGCTGGTCATCATCGGCCGCTCCGGTTGCGGCAAGTCGACTTTGCTGCACATTCTTGCCGGTCTGATGCGTTCGTCGGATGGCACGATCCATCTCGACAGCGAGCGCGTCACCGGCCCGTCGCCGCGTTGGGTGATGATGTTCCAGGCGCCGCACCTTTTTCCCTGGATGACGGTGGAGCGCAACGTCGGCATCGGCCTCCGTTTTGGCGGTTGGCCCAAGAACGAAATCCGCGAGCGTGTTGCCAAGGCCATCAGCCTGGTCCATCTCGACGAATTCGCCGCCAACAACGTGCAAGACCTGTCCGGCGGCCAGCAGCAGCGCGTCGCGCTCGCCCGCTCGCTGGTGATGGAGCCGGAACTGCTTCTGCTCGACGAGCCGTTCTCGGCCCTCGATGCCTTCACCCGCGCCGCCCTGCAGAAGGACGTGCGCTCGATCGCCAAGGAGCTGGGCATCAACTTGGTGATGGTCACCCACGATATCGACGAAGCGGTCATCATGGCCGACCGCGCCCTGGTGATGGCGGGCAAGCCCGGCAAGATCGTCCACGACATGACGATCAATCTTCCCGATCCGCGCGACCGTCTCGATCCGGCCGTGCAGGCCCTGCGCGCGCGCCTGATGCAAATTTTCCACGACGCGACCCACGGCCCCGGTTCCGGCAAGGCCGTGGACAACAACAACCAGTCCGAAACCGTAGTAGGGGCGCCTCCCCCCGCGCGCCTGAGGCGATAGCAAAACCGGCCCCTTAAACAGGAAGGAGTCACGCAATGAAATCGCTTTATGACAAGCACGGCGACGGCATCAACGACCCTAATCTGTACATCGAATACGATCCTCTGTTCGAAGGCGTACTGGGCACGGGCATCAACCGGCGCGATCTGCTGGCGGCGGGCGGTCTGGCCGCGCTGAGCGGCAGCCTGCCGATGCCGTCCTTCGCCCAGGAGAAGAAATTCAATCCGGTGGTCAAGATTTGCTACATCCCGATCACCGACGCGGCGGCCCTGCTGATTGCGCATGAACTGGGGCTGTTCAAGAAAGAAGGTCTCGAATCCGAGGCGCCGACGCTGATCCGCGGCTGGTCGCCGCTGGTCGAGGCTTTCGCGGCGCACCGCTACAATCTGACCCACATGCTGATTCCGATCCCGATCTGGATGCGCTACAACAACAAGTATCCGATCAAGATCACGGCGTGGGATCACACCAACGGTTCCGCCATTGTCGTCAGTGAAAAGAGCGGCATTAAGACTCCGAAGGATTTCGGCGGCAAGCAGTTCGCGGTGCCATTCTGGTACTCGATCCACAACATCGTTTCGCAGCGGATCATGAAGGCCGCCGGCATCAAGCCGGTGATCAAGCCGCAAGACGCGAAGCTGGCTCCGGATGAGTGCAACTACGTGGTCCTGCAGCCCCCGGCGATGCCGCCCGCGCTCGCGGCCGGCACCATCGACGGCTATTGCGTGGCCGAACCGTTCAACGCGCTCGGCGAACTCAAGGCCGGCGGCCGGGTGTTGCGCTTCACCGGCGACGTCTGGAAGGGCCATCCCTGCTGCGTCGTGGTCATGCACGAGGCCGACGCCATGGACCCGGATCGCGCGGCCTGGGCGCAGGCCGTGCACAACGCCGTCATCGCGGCGCAGATCGTTCTCGCCGAAAACCGGCAGGAAATGGCGGACCTGATGTCGGCCGACGGCAAGAACTACCTGCCGTTCCCGAAGGAAGTAGTCCGCCGCGCGATGATGTTCTATGACCCGGCCTACTATAAGAATCCGCAGGCCATCAAGCATCCGGAATGGGGTCAGGGCCGGATTAACTTCCAGGGCTGGCCGTTCCGGTCCGCGACCGAATTGGTGACCAAGGATCTGAAGGAGACGGTGATCACGGGCGACGCGCGCTTCCTCGAGACTCTCACTCCTCAGCACGTCGCCAACGATCTCGTCAATTATAACTTCGTCAAGAAGGCGCTGGAAGCAAATCCGAAATGGCGGAATGACTTGAGCGTTCCGCAATCGGGCGATCCCTTCACCCGCGTGGAGACGTTCCAACTGTGAGCAATGGCGTCGTATCCGCCGCGATGGGCGAGGTAAACCTCGGGGGGCAGCCCGCGCCGGGCGGCGCTGCCCCCGTCACCTCGCTCAAACCTCGTTTGAAGGACGCGGGGCGGCGCCTGTTCAATTGGGTCGCGGGCCTGGCGATTTTGTTCGCGCTGTGGTGGTTCGGCGCTTACCTGATCTACATTAATCCCGCCACCACCAACTTCGCCAGCTTCGGCCCGATCCCGACGTTCGAGGCGTTCCCGGTCCTGTGGAAGCAGGGCAAGATTCAGGCCGCCGTGATGACCAGCGGCGAGCGCCTCGGTCTCGGGCTTCTTATCGCCATTGCCGTCGGTGTGCCGATCGGCATCCTGCTCGGGCGCAGCAAGCGCTTTCGCGAACTGAGCAATTCGCCGTTCCAGTTGCTGCGCATGATCAGCCCGTTGTCGTGGGAACCGATCGCGATCATCGCGTTCGCGAGTTGGAACGGTGCGATCGTCTTCCTGATCGCCATCGCGTCAGTATGGCCGATCGTGTTCGCGACGGCGGCTGGTCTGGCCAAGGTGGATCCGGCCTGGTTCAAGGTTGCGCGCAATCTCGGCGCCAAACCCTGGCACATGGTCAAGGAGATCATCCTGCCGGCGATCTTGTTCGATATCCTGACCGGCATTCGTCTCGCCCTGGGTGTGGGCTGGATCGTGCTGGTGCCGGCGGAATTTCTCGGCGTCACGTCGGGCCTCGGCTACTCCATCGCCGACGCGCGCGAAACGCTCTCCTACAATCACCTCAGCGCGATGGTGCTGATCATCGGGGTCATGGGCTACATTCTCGACAGCACATGCGCGTTGCTGATCAAGTACGGCAGCTACCACCGCTCGGAGTGAGTTTCTCTTGCCTTCCGTAACTCGACGTTCGTTCAACCAAGGAGACCATGTCATGACACAACCGATTGCCACCGCCCCGCGCATCGCCGCGGGCTCGACCACGGTCGCGACATCGAAGCAGATCGCCGGCGCCTTCCTGCTCGGGATGGTGATGCTGTTCGGCGCGGGCTTCGTGCAGACGGCGGAGGTCCACAACGCCGCCCACGACGCGCGCCATTCCATCGGCTTCCCTTGCCACTGAGGTTCTCGCCCGCGGGCGTAGCGCGATGGTTTTTCGGCGCATTGTGATCTCCGCCCTGCTGGTGGGCGCGCTGTCGGGCTTGCTGCTGACCGCGGTCCAGCTCTGGCAGGTCGTGCCCATCATCATGAGCGCGGAGAACTTCGAAGGCGGGGGTGAATCTATCGCCGATCAATCTGCTCAGTCGCCGACCGCGCACGCCCAGGCGGGGCAGGCGGCTCCCCATGATCACGGTGAAGCCTGGGCGCCGGAGGACGGTTGGCAGCGGACCGTCTTTACGCTGCTCGCGAACGTGCTGACCGCAATCGGGCTGGCCTTGGTGTTGTTGACCGCAATCGTGACCGCGCTCAGGGTCAATGCCGCGACCAAGCTCGATTGGCGCCACGGGTTGCTCTGGGGCGCGGCCGGATACGCGGTGTTTTTCGTGGCTCCGTCGATCGGCCTTCCGCCGGAAATTCCCGGCGCGGCGGCGGCGCCGCTGGTGAAGCGGCAACTGTGGTGGCTGTTCGCCGTGGCGAGCACGGCGGCGGGATTGGCCGGCGCGGCGTTCGGTAAATCGCCATGGCGCTGGGCGGCGCTCGCATTGCTGGTCATCCCCCACCTGATCGGCGCGCCTCATCCTCCCGGCGCCATGTTCGAAGGGCACCCGCCGGAAGCGGTCGCCGAACTGACGCGGTTGGCCAAGGACTTCATCGGCGCGACCGCCATCGCCAACGGCGTGCTCTGGCTCGCGCTCGGGCTGTCGTCGATTTGGGCGGTCCGCCGCATTATTTCGCCTTCGTTGTCATCTCAAGCTTAACCAGGAGAAGAAACCATGACCGAACATGTTTCAGCCGCCACCGCGCCGCGCGTCGTCGCCGGTTCGACCACGATTTCGAAACCGATCCAACTTGCGGGCGCCTTCCTGTTCGGGATGGTTATGCTCTTCGGCGCGGGCTTCGTGCAGACGGCCGAGGTGCACAACGCCGCCCACGACGCGCGGCATGCCATCGGCTTTCCCTGCCATTAAGCGTGGTTGAGTCCTGCCGGCTCGGCCCATGAGGGGAGAATCGTGGGGGCGCTTTCCCCTCGCGCCTACGGCAGAGCTAGGAAGTTGTTATGCCCAGAAAAATCCACATTGTTTGCGTATCCGGCACGCGCGAAAAGCTGCAGATGGCGGCAATGTTCGCGTCGGTCGCGGCTGCGTGTGGCGACGAGGTGACGGTATTTTTCTCCATGAACGCGTTGCCGTATTTCGTCAAAGGACATAAAGGAGAGGCGCCGGCCGAGGGCGAATTCGGCGCCCTTGTGACGCAAAAGGGCGTTCCACCGTTTAAACAATTATTTCAGCAAGCCGTCGAGTTGGGCGACGCCAAACTGCTGCCGTGCTCGATGGCGATCGATTTGTTGAAGCTTAAGAAGGACGATCTCGACCCCGAAATGGGTCCGCCGACCGGATTGACCGGCTTTTTGACCGAATCCGAGGGCGGGCAGTTGCTTACGTTCTGACCGCAGCAGGAAAGTATGGAAAAATGAGCGAAATCAAGACCATCGACGCGCGCAACACGTTCTGTCCCGGTCCGCTCATGGAGCTGATCACCTATATGAAGCAGGCGAGCGTCGGCGATACGCTCGAATTGCTGTCGACCGACGACGGCTCGGCGACCGACGTGCCGATGTGGGTCAAGAAGTGCGGCCACGAGATGATCGGATCCGAAAAGAAGGGCGAAGTCTGGCACTTGACCGTGCGCAAGGCGAAATAATACGGCTCGGATAGGTTTGGGCGACGCTTCGAATCGCTGTTGACTTTCAGCAAAGGAGGCACCTTTGAGAATTTTAGTCGTGGGGGGAGGGACGGGCGGTACCATCGTGGCCAACAACTTGGCGCGGCGGTTGGTGGCGGGAACCAGCTCCGGCAAGGTGAAGATCACCATGCTGTCGGCGTCCGACCGGCACATGTACCAGCCGGGCCTGCTCTACGTCGCGTTCGGGCAGATGATGCCGGACGAACTGTACCGCGACCAGGCGAGCCTGCTCGAGCCCAACATCGACTTTTACGTCGATCCGGTCGAGAAATTCGACCTCGACCGCAACAGCGTGACCACCAAGAACGGCAGGACCTACGAATACGATATTCTCGTCATCGCGACCGGAAGCCGCATGATGCCGCACCTGGTCTCCGGCATGGTCGAAGGCGCCGAGTTTTTCTACACCGAGGAATCCGCGCTCAAGATGTTCAGGCGCTTGCGCGAATTCCAGGGCGGACGGGTGGCCATTACCGTTGGCGTTCCGCACAAGTGTCCGATCGCGCCGGTCGAGGTCACCTTCTCGCTGCACGACTACTTCAAGGCGCGCGGCATTCGGGACAAGGTCAAGATCAAGTACCATTATCCGATCAACCGCATCCACAGCATCGAAAACGTCGCCAAGTGGGCCACGCCCGAGTTCGACCGCATGGGCGTCGAATACGAGACGCTGTTCAACGTCAAGGAAGTCGACCCGAAAAAGAAGATCGTCCGCAGCGAGGAAGGCACCGAATACGAGTACGATCTGCTCATCGCCATCCCCGAGCATCGCGGCATGGAGGTGATCGAAAAGCACAAGTTCGGCGTCGGCGGCTGGATTCCGACCAACCGCCATCAACTCACCATGGAAGGCCGCGACAACGTCTTCGTGCTCGGCGACACCACCAACCTGCCGGTCAGCAAGACCGGCTCGGCCGCCCACTTCCAGGCCGAGGTAGTCGCCGACAACATCGCCTCGATCGTCAAGATCGGCGCCCCGGTCCGCGAATACGACGGCAAGGTCTACTGCTTCATCGAGGCCGGCCACGACCGCGCGACTTACGCCATGTTCAACTATCTCAACCCGCCCGATCTCAAGCCCGCGAACAAGTCGATGCACTGGTTCAAAATGTCCTACAACCAGATGTATTGGACCAGCGTCCGTGGCTTACTCTGAAAGCCGACGTCATGACCCCTGAAAGCAAGCCCTCCGCCGCCGCGCCGGCCGCCCGCAGCGCCGAAGACCTCGCGCGCGACATCGAGCAGTTGTCCGAATTGGCGACCCTGGTCGCGTCGGCGCGCGATGCCATGTCGGACGAGATCGTCACGCGCCTGTCCTCGGCGTTCAGCGAAGGCATCACGCTGCTCGACCGCTTGACCCGCAACCGGGGGCTGATGCGCCTGCTTCAGGTCTTGGACCGTCCCGAAAGCCAGTACCTGCTGATGAGCATGGCCGACGCCATCAGCGCCATGAGCCGAGACCTGGCCAAGACACCGCCGGCGAAGGGCGGTTTGGTCAACCTGCTGATGCTGGCGAGCCAGCCCGGCACCCAGGAAGGCCTCCGCTCGCTCTCGCTCCTCGGCCAGCATTGGAGCGCGGGCCTGCGCGAGCTACACCGACGCGGCGGCTGACACCGCCCGCGCTATTCTTCCGCGCGCGCCGCATCCTGGGATAAACGGATGCAAACCTTCTTCACCGCCGAACGGTTGGCCGATCCGGCCATCGCCCACGCCGACGAAGAGCTGCGCGCCTGCCTGCAATGCGGCTATTGCCTGGCCACCTGTCCGACCTATCAGGTGACGGGCGACGAGCTCGACAGCCCGCGCGGACGGACCAAGCTGATCAAGGAAATGCTGGAAAGCGAGCGGCCGCCGGACGATCGGACGGTCGCGCACATCGACCGCTGCCTGTCGTGCCTCGCCTGCATGTCGAGCTGTCCGTCCCGGGTGCACTACATGCATTTGGTGGACCTCGCCCGGGTCCACATCGAGGGCAATTACCGGCGTCCGCTGTTTGACCGGTTGGTGCGTTGGACACTGGCGCGCATCCTGCCCCATCCGAGGCGGTTCCGCGCGGCGATGCGAGGCGGGCGGTGGGCACGGGGGTTGGCCTTCGCCCTGCCCGCGAGGCTGCGCGCGATGGTCGAATTGGCACCCCACGTTCTGCCGCCGCCCAGCCCGAACGACCGTCCGCAGGTTTTCCCGGCCGAAGGCCCGCGCCGCCGCCGCGTGGCGCTGTTGACCGGGTGCGCGCAACAGGCCCTGAACACGGCCATCAACGACGCAGCCCTCCGCATTCTCAGGCGGCATGGCTGCGAAGTCGTGGTCGCGGCGGGCGCCGGCTGTTGCGGGGCGCTCACCTACCACATGGGCCGCTCGGGGGACGGCCGAGCGGCCGCCGTTCGGAATATCCGCGCCTGGATGGCGGAAGTGAACGGCGACGGACTGGACGCGGTCGCCGTCACCGCGGGCGGCTGCGGCACCATGGTCAAGGACTACGGTTTCATGTTCCGCAACGAGGCCATCGCCGCGGATGCGGCGAAAATTTCCGCCCTCGCCAAGGATATTTCCGAACTGTTGACGGAGATCGGGTTGGTCTACAAAACAAAGCCCGGGTTGCGCGTCGCCTATCACACCGCCTGCTCGCTGCAGCACGGGCAACATTTCCGGTTCGGGCCCAAGAAACTGCTGCGCGCCGCCGGATTTTCCGTGATCGAACCCAACGATCCGCACATGTGCTGCGGCTCCGGGGGAACCTACAACCTGCTGCAACCGGAAATGTCGCGCCGATTGCGGGAACTCAAGGTGCGGTCGCTGGAACGGGGTTCGCCCGACGCGATCGTCGCGGGCAGCATCGGATGCATGATGCAAATCGGCTCCGGCACCCGTTTGCCGGTGATCCACACCGTTGAACTGCTCGATTGGGCGACCGGCGGGCCGATTCCGCCCGCTCTCGATGGTCTCGTCAGGACGGTCGTGGCGGCGGAATAGCCGCTCACCTTTAACTTCGCCAGATCAGAACGTAGCGCGAGCGGTCGACCTTGCCCCGATTTTCGGCAATGGCGATTTCCGCGCCAAACGGTTTGACGGCGCGATTGATCGGGCTTTTCAGAATTAGGTTTCGGAATTTCGTGTAGTCGATGCCGGCGAAGGCATCGTCCTCGCCTTGCAGGAACCGGTGCAGATCGGGAAGCGCAAAACGCCATCGACCGCGCTCGAGCCGAAATTCCCGACAACGACTCAATTTGTCGAGTTGGGCCGCGTCTTTTCCGGCCACCCGTTCAAAAAACGCGAGCAGGGCCCGTTCAGCCGCCGCCGCGACCATGGCCAGCTAATTCCCTGACAAACATGAGTAATTCCCATTATTCGGGCGAGCGCCCCCGCTACTCGGCCCCGTTGGCCGGGCGGGTTTCGTCGTGGGCGTCGGATGACGACCGGGCCTCTCGAATCTTTTCCTGATAGTACGTTTCCGACAGGGGGCAGGGAACCCGGTGGGGCAAGGGCGTTTCCTCATGGCGCCGTTTCACCCAATCCAAGGCGATTTCGGAGAACGCGAGGATGGCCGGGCTTTTGTAGTGTCCCTTGCGGCGGATCAGTGTAATCTTTTTTTCGGGCATCTTCGGGGAAAGTCCGATCGCGTGCAGCCCGCATTGGGTACGGGCGATGCTGTGGGGGAGTACGGTCGCGAGCGGGCCCGATTGGATCATTTCAACGATCACGCTCAGCGAATTGGTTTCGATCGCGATGCGCGGCTCGATACCATGCTTGTGGCAATAGCGGTCGATGTGGCGTCGCAGGGCAAAATCGGTGTTGAGCAGGGCGATGGATTCCTGAGCAAATTCCCGCGCGTTAATCGGCTTCGATTGCCCGGCGCGGGGATGTTCGTTGCCGACGGCGACGCAGAGGGTTTCCTCGAACAGCACGGTGGCTTCGATTTCGCTGGAGCGCGCCTCGCCCGAACGGCGCTTGGTGAACGTGATGCCGATGTCGATGCGGTCCTCGGCCACCGCGACTTCGATGTCGTCTTGGGGCATTTCGAGCGTGCTCAAAGTGATGCCCGGATAGCGGTTGTTGAAAGTTTGCAGGAGCGAACAGGTCAGATGGTCGGTGATCGGCGTCCACCCCAGGCGGAGCGAGCCGCGGCTCAAGTTGTGTACGGCATGAATCGCCCGGCGGCCCGCGTCAAGCTCGCCGCGGGCGCGATGGGCGTGGCGCAAGAAGATTTCGCCGGCGTCGGTCAGCCGCACGGTTCGTCCCGAGCGGTTGAACAGCGGCGAATTGAGCGATGCCTCTAGCTGCTTGATTTGCTGCGACATGGTCGGTTGGGAGACATGCAGCGCTTCCGCCGCGCGCGAATAACTGCCGTGCTCGGCGATCGCGATCAGGTATTGGAGGGAGCGTGGAAAAACGTCTCGGCGATCCATAGGCGCCTCCTATCTGTTTGGCGATAATTATGGCAAAACCAATAGCTTAATCCAAGCGGGATAAGGCCCGAGGGACTATGATTGTCGGCGCAATCCGGCGCTTCAATGTGCAAGGGAGACCGCCATGTCGACCGAAAAATATGATTTTCCGGGCGTCGGGGGACACAGGCTTTCGGGCCGGCTTGAATTGCCCGACGGCCAGCCGACCGCCTACGCCGTGTTCGCCCACTGCTTCACCTGCGGCAAGGACGCGCGGGCGGCGACGCGGATCGCGCGCCGGCTCGGGGAACTCGGGATCGCAACCCTTCGTTTCGACTTCACGGGGCTCGGCGGCAGCGAGGGCGAGTTCGGGAACGCCGGATTCACGTCGAACATCGACGATCTCGTCGCCGCCGCCGATCATCTTCGAGTCAATCGCATAGCGCCGTCGTTGCTGGTAGGCCACAGCCTGGGCGGAGCCGCGGTGCTCGCCGCCGCCGGCCGCATCCCCGAAATCAAGGCCATCGCCACCATCGGCGCGCCGTTCGACGCGGCTCATGTGCTGCATCTGTTCGGCGGGCACCTACCCGCATCCGACCGAAACGAGCCCACCGACGTGACGATCGGCGGCCGTTTGTTTCGGATCGGAGGATCGTTCGTCGACGACTTAGCCCGCCAGGACCAAGGCGGGCGTATCGCCGGCCTGCGCCGGTCGCTGTTGGTTCTACACGCGCCTAACGATGCCACCGTCGGCATCGATAACGCCTCGCAGATTTTCCTGAAGGCAAAGCATCCGAAAAGTTTCGTTTCCCTCGACGGCGCAGACCATCTGCTGTCCAACCCGCGCGACGCGGAATACGCTGCCACGGTGATCGCCGCGTGGGCGTCGCGTTATATCGGTGATCAGGCGCCGCCAGCCACGGCCGATTCGGCCGTTGCCGGCCAAGTCGTGGTCGAAGAAACCGGAGCGGGCAAGTTCCAGAACCGCGTCCGCATCGGCCGGCATGCGCTGCTGGCCGACGAGCCGGCGAGCTTCGGTGGGTTGGACAGCGGACCGAGCCCCTACGACTTTCTCCTCGCCGGGCTTGGCGCCTGTACCGCCATGACGCTCCGCCTCTACGCGGACCGCAAAGGGATTCCGCTCCGGCGCGTCCGCGTCGGCCTCGATCACAATAAGGTTCACGCCGCCGACTGCGCCGATTGCGAAACGCGCGAAGGGAAAATCGACGAGATCGTCAAGACGATCGTCGTCGAGGGCGATCTCGACGCAGAACAGCGCGCCCGTCTGATCGAGATCGCCGACAAATGCCCGGTCCACCGGACCCTGCATTCGGAAATCAAGATCCGGACCCAATCGCCTTAAAACGCCGCCACCGCGCCGTCGCTGCGCGGATCGGCGGCGCCCTCCAGCGTTCCGTCCGGACGGCGGACGACGGCGCCGGCGTGCCCCATGATCGATGTGAAGTCCGCCAGCATCTCCACGTCGTGCCCGGCCGCGCGCAAGGCGGCAATCAACGCGGGGTCGAACCGACTTTCGAGTTTCAGGGTCACGCTCGGCTCGCCCCAGGTGCGGCCGAGCAGCCAGCGCGGCGCGGTTACCGCCGCCTGGAGCCCTTGGCCGAAGTAAGCGTAGCGCGTGAAAATCGCCGCTTGGGTTTGCGGCTGACCCTCGCCGCCCATGGTGCCGTAGACCATGATCCGCCCGTCGTCGAAGCGGGCAAGGGCGGGGTTGAGGGTATGAAAAGGCTTCCGCCCGGGCGCGAGCACGGTCGGCCCCGGGCCCGCGAGGCGAAAGCTGCTGCCGCGATTTTGCCATTGGATGCCGCTCTGCGGCAGAACCACTCCCGAGCCGAACTCGAAGTAGACGCTTTGGATGAAACTGGCGGCGCGGCCTTCGCCGTCGATCGCACCCATCCATACCGTATCGCCGGTGGTCGCTGGGGCGGGCCAGGGCAGGGCCCGGTGGCCGATCCGGCCGGCGAGCCGGTCGAGAAACGCAGCCCGCAAAAAATCCTCGGGATCGCGGGTCATGGCGTCCGGGTCGCCGACATGGGCGTCGCGGACCAGAAAGGCCTGCTTGGTTGCCTCGATCAAACCATGCAGGTGGTCGAACGTTTCCGCCGCACGCACGTTCAAGCGCTCGAACAGCCCCAGGATCATGAGCGAGGAAAGCCCCTGGGTCGGCGGCGGGTGATTGAACACGGTTCCGGGCTTGAGGCGGAGCGCGAGGGGATTGCGCCGCTCCGCCCGCTGGCGGGCGAGATCGGCGGCGCCGACCGGCGATCCCAAGCGCGCAAGATCGGCGGCGATGCCGCGCGCCAGTTCGCCCCGGTAGAAACCATCGAGACCTTGAGTGGCAACCGCGCGCAAGGTTCGCGCCAGGGCCGGCAGTTTCAGCGTCGAGCCCTCCTTGGGCGGCGCGCCGCCGGGCAGAAATTGTTCGGCAAACCCTGGCACGTCGCGCAATTCGGGGAGCTTCTCTTCGGTCAAGAGCGCTTGACTTGCGCTCACCGCGAACCCGTTTTCGCCGTGGCCAATGGCGTCTTCCAGCAGGCGCGCGAGCGGCAGGCGGCCGCCCCATTCGGCGCTCACGGCGAGTGCCTCGGCCCAACCGGAAACGGTCCCGGCGACGGTATTGGCGGCCAAGGCGCCGCGCCAGGGAATCTGGTCGAGTCCGCGGCGCCGGTAGAAATCGGGGGTCGCATCGGTGCCGGCCCGGCCGCTGGCGTCGATCGCGAGCGGCGCGCCTCCCGGCGCTGCCACCAGCCAGAATCCGTCGCCACCGATTCCGGTCATGTGCGGATAGACGACGGCGAGCGTTGCGGCCATGGCCACGCACGCCTCGATCGCGGTGCCGCCCTCGCGCAACACGGCGAGTCCAGTCTGGCTGGCGAGATGATGCGGGGCCGTGACCATGCCCCGCCGGGCGCGCGGCGTGTTCAGCATGCGGCCATCCTAAATCGCGGATACGCCGTTCACCAGCCGATGGCTTTCGGCAGCCATGTCGCAAGCCCCGGGTTGTAGAACACGATTACCAGCGCCACAATCTGCAGGCCGATAAAAGGAATTACCCCGACATAGATGTCGTCGGTCGTGACCCCGGGCGGGGTGACGCCGCGCAGGAAGAACAAGGCCCAGCCGAACGGCGGAGTCAGGAACGAGGTTTGCAGGTTGACCGCGATCAAAATCGCGATCCAGACCAGTTCGACGTTGGCCTGGATCAGGATCGGCAGGAACAGGGGGACGACGATATAGGAAATCTCGATCCACTCGATAAAAAACCCGAGGATGAAGATGATCAGCATCATGAACCAGATGTCGGCCTCGATTCCGCCGGGAATGAACTCGAACAGGTCGTGGACCAACTTGTCGCCCTGTAGGCCGCGAAACGCGAGGGCGAACACCTGGGCGCAGACCAGGATAAACATCATGCCCGCGGTGATGCGGGTGGTGGTGTGAACGGTATCCTTGAGCACGTTCCAATTGAAGCGGCCGGTGATGGCGGTGACGAGAATACTGCCGAGCGCGCCCATCGAGGCCGCCTCGGTTGGCGCGGCGATTCCGCCGATGATCGAGCCGAGCACCGCCAGCACCAGCGCGACCGGCGGCACGCCGACCCTGAGGACCTTGCCGACGAGCTCGCGGCGGGACACACCGGCGCGTTCGTCCAGGGGAACCGGCGGCACCAGATCGGGGCGGACGATGCCGAGGCCGAGGAGGTAGACGCAATAGATGGCGGCGAGGGCCAAGCCCGGGAACAAGGCGGCGGCGAAAAGCGTTCCGACCGATTCGCCGATGATGTCGGAAAGCAGAATCAGAATCAGGCTCGGCGGAATGATCTGGCCGAGGGTGCCCGAGGCGCAGATCGCGCCGCACGACACGCGCTTGTCGTAGCCGCGCCGGAGCAAGGTCGGCAGCGTCAGCAGGCCCAGGGTGACGACGGTGGCGCCGACGATACCGGTGGTCGCGCCCATCAGGACGCCGACCAGAATGATGCCGATGCCCATGCCGCCGCGCAGATTTCCGGCGAGATGGCCGATCACGTCCATCAATTCTTCGGCCAGGCGGGATTTTTCCAGCATCACGCCCATGAACACGAACAGCGGAATGGCGATCAGCGTGTAGTTCGCGGTTACGCCGAAAATGCGCGCTGGCAGCAGGTTGAACAGCCCCGTGCCGAAGCCGAGGT
The DNA here is from genome assembly GCA_016872535.1 of Rhodospirillales bacterium. Taxonomy (NCBI): domain Bacteria; kingdom Pseudomonadati; phylum Pseudomonadota; class Alphaproteobacteria; order Rhodospirillales; species Rhodospirillales bacterium. The sequence continues at coordinate 20,660 of VGZQ01000025.1, forward strand.
AGCCGAAGAAAAACCCGCTGATGGCGAGCGTCAGCGCGACCGGAATGCCGACCGCCAGCAGCACGAAGAACGAGACGATGGTGAGAATGGCGAGAACTTCAGTCGGCATGGCGGCCCAGAAGTTTGAGAATCGCGCGCAGCGCCGCGGCCAAGGCCTGAAGGCCGAGCAGGGCAAAGCCGAGCGGGATTAGGGACTTGAGCAGAAAGCGGTGAGTCAGTCCGCCCGGGTCGGGCGATTTTTCGCCGATGCTGTAGGACTGCTCGACGTAGGGAATCGCGAGCAGAACCATGATCACCGCCATGGTCAACACCAGAAGGTGCGTCACCGTGTCGACCGTTTCCTGATACCGGGGCGGCATCCGCCCGAACACCACGTCGACCCGCACGTGCCCGTCCTTGAGGATGGCGTAGGACATACCGAGCAGCGCAATCGGCGCCATCAGGTGCCATTCCAGTTCCTGCATGGCGACCGATCCGGTGCTGAAGGCGTAACGCAGCAGGACGTTGAACGCCATTACCAGGACGATGGCCAGCGAACTCCAGGACGCGACCACGCCGAAAGATTCGACAACGGCTTCGCAGGCGCGCGCCAGCGCGGCGAACTTACGCATGGGCTCGCGCCGTCCGGATCAGCCGCGGATCTGGTTCTGGTACACGGCTTCGCTGATGCCGGCCCACTTGTCGTGGGTTACCTTGAAGGCCATGAACGAGTCATGGACCTTCTTGACCAGCGGGTCCTTGGTGGCGTCGGCGAGAACCTGGTTGGTGACTTCGCGCAGCTTGCCGACCATGGCGGCGGGCAGGGGCTGGGCGGTGACGCCGTGATTCTTGACCAGATCGTCGAGCGCCTCGGCGTTGGTCGCCTCGCACCAGGTGTGGCTCACGACATGGGCCTGGGCGGCAGCGGTGCGGACGACCTCCTTGAGGTCGTTGGGCAGCGAATCCCACGCCTTGCGGTTGACGATCAGCTCGGTGATGGTCGAGGTTTCATGCCAGCCGGTGGTGTAGTAGTACTTCGCGGCCTTGTGCAGGCCGAGACGGCGATCCTGGTAGGGGCCGACGAATTCGGCGACGTCGATGACGCCGCGCTCCAGCGCCGGGAAGATTTCGCCCGCCGGCAACAGCTTCACGTCGACGCCGAGCGCGGCGTACACCTTTCCGGCGAGGCCCGGAATGCGCATCTTGAGCCCCTTCAGGTCCTCGACCTTTTCGATCGGCTTGCGGAACCAGCCGGTCATCTGGATGCCGGTGCTGCCCATCGGGATCGGAACCAGGTTGAAGGGGGCATAGACTTCTTCCCACAGCTTCAAGCCGCCGCCGTGATAGAGCCACGCGGTCATGCCTTGGAAGTTGAGCCCGAACGGCACGGCGGTGAAATACTGCGCGGCGAACGTCTTGCCCGACCAGAAATAGCTGTTGGCGGCGTTCATCTCGATGGTGCCCTTGGACACCGCGTCGAAGCCTTCCAGGGCGGGGATCAACTCGCCGGCGGCGAAATGCTGGATGTTCAGCCGCCCGCCGGAAAGGATCTTCACTTTTTCGATGAAGTCGGTCGGGCTGCCGGGGCCGGCGACGTAGAAGGGTGCGCCGGGGCCGTAGGCGTTGGTCATTTTCCAGTTGAACCGCTGCTGGGCGCGCGCGATCGCGGGTGCGGCGAGGGTCGCGGCGGCGCCGGCGACGGCGCCCTTGATCAACGTACGGCGTTTCATGGCTTAGGGCTCCCTGTGATGATGGCGATTGACGCTCGCCGATGAAGGCGAGCCATCTTAATCGGCTTCGCGCGGAACGCGGGGAAAATTTACGCAAAGGCCGTGCCAGAGCGGATTTTCAGGACTTTAACCCGGGGCGCTAAGGACCTTGTTCCCGGCGGGCGAATAACTGCCGGCAAAATAGGCTTGGAAAGCCTTTTTTTGACCAATAAATATGCAAGAGGCCTTCCCCGAAACCTTTGGGTTTTCCTATGTCCCCATACGCGATCTTTGTCACCATAAAGGTCAAGTCCGGAACTGCCGAAAAACTCCGTGCGCTCATCGTCAAGAACGCCCAGGCCGCGCGCGCGCGCGAACCCGATTGTCGGGCATTCTTCGTCTCGACCGCGGAGAATGAACCGGAAACCTTTCACTTCTTCGAGGTCTACAGCACCAAGGCCGCTCTCGAGGCGCATCGCCAACAGCCGCATTTCCTCGAATACTTCGCCGCTGCCAAGGACCTGATGGTTTCGCGCACTGTCCAGGGCATGGAGGTCGTGGATGGCTGAGTCCCCGCGGCAGGGTTTGTCTGGTATCGGCTCGCCCGCGCCGCTCAGGAAGGCCGTCGAATGGGCCGCCGCCGGGCGCAAGGTGGCGCTAGCGACCGTGGTCGAGACATGGGGGTCATCGCCATGCCCGCCCGGAAGCCAGATGACCGTCAACGACAAGGCGGGCTTCGCCGGTAGCGTCTCGGGCGGATGCATTGAATCCTCGGTGGTGTCGGAAGCGATCGAGGTGCTCCGCGAAAGAAAGCCGACGCTGCTCAGCTACGGCGTATCCGACGAGCAGGGCCATGCCGCCGGTCTCGCCTGCGGCGGCACCGTCAATGTCTTCGTCGAGCCGATGGACGCCGCAGTGCTCGCCGCGTTCCAGGGGCCGAAGCCGTTCGTGCGCGCGGTCGGCTTGACCTCGGGGCGCTGGGCGACCGTGCATGGGGACCGGATTTCGGGTCCGCTCGCGCTCGACGGGACCGCGCTTGCCGAGGCGCGTGCCGCCGCCCGCGACGGTAATTGCCGGATCGAACGAAGCGGGCCGGAGCCTCTCTTCATCCAGCCGGTGCCGCCGCCGCTCCGCATGCTGATCGTCGGTGCGGTGCGCATCGCCCAGACGCTCGCGCCGATGGCGGTCGAAGCCGGCTTCGAGGTGACCGTGATCGATCCGCGCCGCGCTTTCGCCGCGCCGGAACGCTTTCCCGCCTTCGCCGTGGTGCGCGAATGGCCGGACAAGGCGTTATCCGAACTGGGGCTCGATCCCGGCACGGCAGTAGTCGCGCTCACCCACGATGCCAAGCCCGACGACATGGCGCTCGGCTTGGCGCTGCGTTCCGACGCATTTTACGTGGGAGCCCTCGGCAGCCGCCGGACGCACGCCAAGCGCGTGGCGCGTCTCAAGGAGGCCGGCTACACGGACGCCGAAATCGGGCGCATCTGCGCGCCGATCGGGCTCGACATCGGCGCGCGCACGCCGGCCGAAATCGCGGTTTCGATTCTCGCCGAAGTCATTGCCGCCAAGAACGAGAAGTTCATCCGGATGCGCAACGCCGCACGCGCCGATCGATGACCGTCGCCGCCCTGATCCTGGCGGCGGGCCGGTCGAGCCGCATGGGAGACGCGAACAAGCTGTTGGCGGATTTGAACGGCGCGCCGATAGTCGCGCGCGTGGCCGAAGCGGCGCTCGCCTCGCGCGCGCGGCCCGTGGTCGCCGTCACCGGGCACGAGGCCGCGAAGGTGAGGGCCGCGCTCGCCGGTTTCGCGATCGAGGTCGCCCATAATCCGGATTATGCCCTGGGAATGAGCACGTCGCTTAAGGCGGGAATTGCGGCGCTGCGGGCGAAGAGCGTCGCGGGCGCGCTGGTCTTGCTCGGCGACATGCCGCGCGTGACGGCGGCGACCATCGATGCGTTGATCGCCGCCTTCGAGCAAAGCGGCGGGCGCGCGATTTGCGTTCCGGAGGCCGGCGGCCAGCGCGGCAATCCGGTGCTGTGGCCGCACGATTTGTTCGGCGGAATGTCCGCCTTGTCGGGGGACAAGGGCGCGCGTGATTTGCTTGCACGCTATGCGGACCGGATCGTGCGTGTTCCCGCGTCCTCTGCGGAAATCTTCGCCGACGTCGATACGCCCGATGACCTCGCCCGGGCGCGGGACGGGCTTTAGCCGAGTGTCGGGTAGCGCTTGACAATCCGAGGCGTAAGGCATTACCTTACACTCGGTGATCCGCTCGTTTCGCAGCAAGGGGCTGAGGCTCTATTGGCAGTTGGGCGATTCCCGACGCCTCAGCGTTATCAACGAACGGCGGGTGCGGCAAATCCTTCTCGCCCTCAACGCGGCGACGCGGCCCGAGGATTTGAATTTGCCGGGTCTTCGGTTTCACGGCTTGCACGGTTCGCCGAAGCGGTGGGCGGTTTCGGTATCCGGCAACTGGCGGATCACCTGGGCTTGGGTCGAAGGTCCGGTGGACGTGGACCTTGAAGATTATCACTAGAACGATGGGAGCTACGCACGTGAAAACCCAACTTCAGCCGATGCATCCGGGGGAATTCCTGCGCGAGGTCGTGCTGCCGGAAACGGGGCTTGCCAAGACTAAGGTCGCGGCGCGCCTCGGACTTTCCCGCCAGTCGCTCTACGACATCTTGGGCGAGCGCGCGCCAGTGACGGCGCGGGTGGCGATGCGCCTCGGGCGCCTGTTCGGCAACGCGCCGCAGTTCTGGCTCAATCTTCAGGCCGAGTACGACGTCGTCACCCTCGGGCGCAAGATGCGCAAGGAACTGCGTGGGATTTCGCCGCTCAAGGCGGCGTGACCCTCAGCCCTTCACGCAGATCAACGGCTTCAGGTAGACGACCTTGCGCGACAATCCTGCACGTTCGGCTGCCTCCACCACCTGGCCCACGTCCTTGTAGGCGCCGGGCGCTTCCTCGGCGATACCGCGCATGGAAGGGCTGCGGATCAGGATCCCGCGCGCCGCGAGGTCATCGACCACATAACGCCCGCGCCAGGATTTCAGCGCCTGGTGGCGGCTCATGCGCCGCCCGGCGCCATGGCAGGAGGAGGAATAGGCGCGTGTTTCGCTTTCCCGGGTGCCGGCGAGCACGTAGGATCCGGTCCCCATGCTGCCGCCGATGAGCACCGGCTGGCCGATGGGCCGCAGCGCCTCGGGCAACTCCGCATGGCCGGGGCCGAAGGCGCGCGTCGCCCCTTTGCGGTGCACGAACAGGCGGCGCTTTTTCCCTCCGACCTCGTGCTCCTCGATCTTGCAGGTGTTGTGGGAAACGTCGAACAGAAGTTCGAGCCGCGTTTTGGGGAAGAACTGCGCGAACACCTCGCGCGTCAGGTGGCCGATGATCTGGCGGTTGGCGAGCGCGCAGTTGATGGCGGCGCGCATGGCGCCGAGATAGCGTCGCCCCACGTCGGAATCGATCGGCGCGCAGGCCAATTCCCGGTCGGGCAGGCGGATGCCGTGACGCGCCGCGGCTTCGGCCATTTCGCGCAGGTATTCGGTGCCGATCTGGTGGCCGAGCCCGCGCGAGCCGCAATGGATGCTGACCACGATTTCGCCTGCGCGCAAACCATACGCTTCCGCCGCCACGGGGTCGAACACCTCGGCGATCTCCTGCACTTCCAGGTAATGGTTGCCGGAACCGAGGGTCCCCATTTCGTCCTTCTGGCGCTTTTTCGCTTTTTCCGACACCGCGTCGGGCTCGGCGCCCTTCATGCAACCGTGTTCCTCGATCCGCTCCAGGTCGCGCGCCTCGCCCCAGCCGCGCGCCAGCGCCCAAGTCGCGCCGCCCGCCAGCATGGCGTCCATTTCGGCGGCGTCGAGCCGGATCGCGCCGGTACTGCCGAGCCCGGCCGGAATGTGACGGAACAGGGCGTCGGCGAGGTCGCGCTGCGCTTTCAGGATTTCGGCTTTGGGAAGCCCGGTGGTCAGCGCGCGCACGCCGCAGGAAATGTCGAATCCGACGCCGCCTGCCGACACCACGCCCCCTTGGTCGGGATCGAATGCGGCGACGCCGCCGATAGGAAAGCCGTAACCCCAATGGGCGTCGGGCATGGCATACGAGGCGCCGACGATGCCGGGCAGCGCCGCGACGTTGACCACCTGTTCGAACACCTTGTCGTCCATGTCGCGGATCAGGTCTTCGTCGGCATAAATCACCGCCGGCACGCGCATAGTGCCCACGGGTTCCACCCGCCACTCGTAGCCGGATATCCGCTCGAAACGTCCCGGGTCCATCGGTTTCGTTCCTAGACGTCCACCACGCATTGGGCGACCCAGCGCCCGGGTTGCTCCTCGGCGACGCGGAGGGCGGTCAGGGTCGCGCCTTTGACCTCGGTGCCGAGCTCATGCCGGGCACGATCGACCGGCTCGCCCCAGGCGGTCGCCATCAACCGGTTGTCTTCGATTACGACCGCGAAGCGCGAAAAAAGCATCTTCCGCGTCGCCATCTCATAGATAAGCGCGTTCAGCCATTCGGCCAGCAGCAGTTCCAAATCCGGCGCCTGGGCCGAAAGCGTCACGGCCTCGCGGGGTTCGACTTGGGCCGGATCGGCCATGACCGCGACGGTGGCCAGGGCGGTCTGGATGAACGCTTCGGCCGGGGTGCGCCCAAACCCGCGTACGCCGACGTCGGCCACGTGGGAGAAATGTTCCCAGTTCGTCGCGTGCGGAGGGGGCGCGAGCGTCATCTCCCTGTCACCGGCGGATGGCGCTTTCCAGCACCGCGATCATCTCCTCGGCCTGGGCGCGGCGCGAATGCGACGGTGCCGCGCGCAACGCGGCCGCCGCCAGGCGCTCGCGCAACGCGGCATCGTCGGCGAGCCTGCGCGCGGCCGCCGCGAGTGCTTCCGGATCGCCGGGCGGGACCCATAGACCCGCGCCGTCGCCCTCGACGATTTCCTTCGCTTCGCCCTTGGGCGCGGCGAGCAGGATCGGCTTGCCCATGGCCATGGCCTCGAAAATCTTCGACGGGATCACCTCGGCGAACACCGGCGAATCGCGCAAGTGCACCAGCGCCGCGTCGACTAGGCTCCAAACGCGCGGCATCGCTTCCTTGGGTTGCGGGCCGATCAGGCGCACGTTGGCGAGCTTGCGCCGCGCGGCATCGGCCACCAACGTTTCGCGCTCGGCCCCGTCGCCGACCAGTAGAAAACGAATATCCTCGCGTGCGCGGGCGCGTTCGGCGGCGTCGAGCACGTTGCCGAGGCCGTGCGCCATGCCGTGGGTGCCGACGTAGCCGATCACGAATTTGCCGGCGAGGCCCCATTCGGCGGCCAGGCCCGCGTCGCGCGGGCGCGGCGCGTAGCGGCCGAGATCGACGCCGTTGCGTACAACCGCGATCTTGCCAGGATCGATCCCCCGCCCGGTCAAATTCTCCTTGAAGGCGCGGGTCAACGCCACCACGCGCGCGGCGCGGCGATAGAGGAACAGCTCGATTTTCTCCATCAGCGCCAGCAGCGGATTGCGGCGCATGGCGCCGACCCCGACGATGGAGGCGGGCCAGATGTCGCCCAGTTCGAACACGAAGGGAAAGCGCTTGAGCGCGCCGACCAGCCATCCCGCGACGGCGGCGAAGAACTGCGGCGAGGTGGCGACGACCACGTCTGGGCGCCGTTCAGCGAGCGCGGCGACGGTGCCCGTGACCATGAAGCTCAGGAAATCGAGCGCGCGCCTGAGTGCGCCGCCTTTGTTGGGGGCGATGAAGGTCTTGACCCGCACCACGCGGATGCCGTCGATCGTTTCCGCCCGCCGCCACAGGTTGCGGTAGCCGGCATGCAGCTTTCCTTGCGGAAAATTGGGAAACGAGGTGACGACCGTGACCTCGTGGCCCCAGGCGACCCAATGGACCGCGCGCTCGTAAACACGGGTGGCGGCGGCGTTGGTTTCCGGCGGAAAATTGTCGGCGAGAAACAGGATTTTCATGCGGACGCCACGATAACGGGCGAGGGAGGCGGGGCCAAGAAGCCTGGACGGGCGGGCCGCCCTGTGGCTCTATTACGGCGTCGGCGGGAGAACGGGCATGGATGGCGGCACTCGCGATTTGAGCACCGGTTTGGCGGCGCGGCGCATGATTCGGCAGGGCGGCTACCAAGGGCCGACCGCCGGGTTCGCGCCCGGCTACGTGCAGGGCAACCTCGCCATCCTGCCCGCCGACTTGGCCGCCGACTTTCACCGCTTCTGCCAAGCCAATCCGAAGCCGTGCCCGCTGCTCGGGGTTTCGGACCGGGGCGATCCGCGCGTGCCTTTGCTGGGCGAGGACCTCGACATCCGCACCGATTTGCCGAAATACCGCGTCTGGCGGAACGGCGAACTGGTCGAGGAGGTTACCGACATTCGCCCCCATTGGCGCGATGATCTCGTGTCGTTCGTGATCGGCTGTTCGTTTTCCTTCGAGCAGGCGCTGCTCGAGGGCGGCATTGAAATCCGCCATATCACCCAGGGTTGCAACGTGCCCATGTACCGCACCTCGGTGCCGACGGTACCGGCGGGGCCGTTCCGGGGACCGTTGGTGGTCTCCATGCGGCCGATGAAGCCCGCCGACGCGATCCGCGCCGTGCAGATCACCTCGCGCTTTCCCTCGGTTCACGGCGCGCCGGTCCACCTCGGGTTCCCCGAGGCGGTCGGCATTCGCGACTTGGCGAAACCCGACTACGGCGACGCGGTCGAGGTGCGCGCGGGCGAGTTGCCGGTGTTCTGGGCGTGCGGCGTCACGCCGCAATCGGTGATCGCCGCGGTCAAGCCACCGTTCTGCATCACCCACGCGCCCGGCTCGATGCTGGTGACGGATTTGCTCAATACGCGCCTCGCCGCGTTCTGATGGCCGCGCCCCGCACGAAGACCTACGCCGATCTGCGTTCGGCCCGCTGGTACGGGGCGCGCGACTTGCGCTCGTTCGGGCACCGCTCGCGCACCAAGCAGATGGGTTTCGCGCGTGAGGATTGGGAAGGCAAGCCGGTCATCGCCGTCATCAACACCTGGTCGGAAATGAACCCGTGCCACGCGCACCTGCGAACGCGGGCCGAGGAGGTCAAGCGCGGCGTCTGGCAGGCGGGCGGCTTTCCGGTCGAGATGCCGGCCATGTCGCTGGGCGAACCGTTCATGAAACCGACCACCATGCTCTACCGCAACCTGCTGGCGATGGAGACGGAAGAACTGCTGCGCGCCAATCCGATCGACGGCGCGGTGCTGCTCGGCGGCTGCGACAAGACGGTGCCGGGACTGCTGATGGGCGCGATCAGCATGAACGTCCCGGCGATCTTCGTGCCGGCGGGGCCGATGCTGCGCGGCAACTGGAACGGGGTCACGTTGGGCAGCGGCAGCGACGTCTGGAAATACTGGGCGGATTTGCGCGCCGGGGTCATTTCCGAGGACGACTGGCGCGGGATCGAGGACGGCATCGCGCGCTCCTTCGGCACCTGCATGACCATGGGCACGGCGTCGACCATGGCGATTCTGGCCGAGGCGCTGGGCCTGACGCTGCCCGGCGCGGCGTCGATTCCGGCGGCCGATTCGGCGCACCCCCGGCTTGCGACCGCGAGCGGGCGGCGCATCGTCGACCTGGTGTGGGAAGACCTGAAGCCGCGCGACATCCTAAGCCCTGGCTCGTTCGACAACGCCATCGTCGCGCTCAACGCCGTCGGCGGCTCGACCAACGCAGTCGTCCATCTGGTGGCGCTGGCGGGACGCGCCGGCATTCGATTGCCGCTCGATCGGTTCGACGCGCTCGCGCGCCAAACCCCTTTCATCGCCAATCTGCGCCCGTCGGGCCAATACCTGATGGAAGACCTGCACTACGCGGGCGGCAGCCGCGCGCTGCTCGCGCAACTCAGAGACCGCCTGCGGCTCGAGGCGCGCACCGTCGCTGGCGGCACGCTCGGCGAGGCGATCGCCGGGGCGCGGGTCGTCAACGACGACGTCATCCGTTCCGCCGCCAAGCCGCTCAGGTCCGAAGGCGGACTTGCCATCCTTCGGGGCTCGCTCGCGCCCGACGGCGCGGTACTGAAACTGACGGCGGCGGAACCGAGGCTCCTCAAACATCGCGGCCCGGCGGTAGTGTTCGAGGATTACAACGACATGGCCGCGCGCATCGACAACGAGGCGCTGCCGGCGACGCCCGATTCGATCCTGGTGCTCAAGAACGCCGGGCCCAAGGGCGGGCCCGGCATGCCGGAATGGGGCCAGCTACCGCTGCCGAAGAAGCTGCTGCGCCAGGGCGTGCGCGACATGGTGCGGATTTCGGATGCGCGTATGAGCGGAACTAGCTACGGCGCCTGCGTGCTGCACGTGGCGCCGGAATCCGCGGTCGGCGGGCCGCTCGCCCTGGTCCGGGACGGCGACGTGATCGAACTCGACGCCGAGGCGCGCCGGCTCGATCTTTTGGTGGCGGCGGACGAACTGGGCCGCCGTCGACAAGCGTGGCAACCGCGCCCGGCAGCTTACGCACGCGGCTTCGGCGAAATGTTCCTCGCCCACGTCACCCAGGCGGACAAAGGCTGCGACTTCGACTTTCTCGAGGGCGCGGCACCGACGCCGGAACCCGAAATTCACTGAACTGCGGCGGCGCGCTTGCCTTCGGCGTATTGCTGCAAAATGATCAAGAACAAAATTCCGAATCCGATTGTGTCCGTGATTAACCCCGGTTTGATCAGCATGAGCGCGGCGGCGAGCAAAAGGGCGCGTTGCCAAAGCGCGAGCGGTCTCAGCAGGTAGCCCATCAGCGAGGCGGCGAGCGTCGCCGTGCCGACCGAGGCGCTGACGAAGGCCATCGCCGCATCTGTCCAGTCGCCGATCAGCAGTAGCGAGGGCTCGTAAATAAACATGAACGGCACGATGAAGCCGGCGGCACCGACCTTCATCGCGGCGAGTCCCGAATTCCACAGATCGGTCTTGGCCAGCGCGGCGGCGGCATAGACCGCGAGCGCGACCGGCGGCGTGATCGCCGATAGGATCGCGAAATAGAACGCGAACATGTGCGCCGCCGGCGGAATGGCGCCGAGCTTGATGATCGCCGGCACCAAGAGCGCGACCATGATGATGTAGGCGGGCGTGGTCGGCATGCCCATCCCGAGAATGATCCCGGCGATCGCGGTGACGACGAGGGCCAGGAACAGGCTGCTGCGCGCCAGTTCGACCACGACATTGGTGAAGGTGATGCCGAGCCCGGTCAGCGTCACCGCGCCGACCACGATGCCGGCGGCGGCGCAAGCCATGGCGACGGCGAGCGCGTTCTTGGCGCCGTCCTCGAGCGCTTCGAACACGCCTTGCCAGCGGATTTCGCGCCGGGTGTTGGCGCGCAGCATGGCGACGGGGAAGCACGACAGCGCCCCGGCCAGGGCGCTCAAGGGCGCGCTGTAGCCGCCGAACAGTCCGGCGAGAATAATCAGGATGGGGATGAACAAGTGCCCCCGCTCGCGCATCACTTGCTTGAGCGGCGTGATGTCGCTTTTCGGCAGGCCGAGGAGCCCCGAGCGCTTGGCCTCGAAATGAACCGCGGAAAAGACCGCGACGTAATAAAGGACCGCCGGGATGAGCGCCCAGACCGTGATCTGAAAGTAGCTGACCGCCAGGAACTCGGCCATGACGAAAGCCGCCGCGCCCATCACCGGGGGCATGATCTGACCGCCGGTCGAGGCGACCGATTCGACGGCGGCGGCGAACGGCGGGCGGAATCCGGTTCGCTTCATCAGCGGAATGGTAATCGGACCGTCGACCATGACGTTGGCGACGGCGCTGCCGGATATGGTGCCGAACAGGCTGGAACTGACTACCGCCACCTTGCCCGGCCCGCCGGCGGTGTGACCGGTGAGCGCGAGCGCGAAATCCATGAACATCTTGCCGGTGCCGGTGCGTTCCATGAAGCTTCCGAACACCACGAAAATGATGACGTAGGAGGCGGAAACGCCGAGCACCGGGCCGAAAATACCCTCGGTCGTCATGTAGAGCTGGTCGAGCAGCTTCTGCGGCTCGACGCCAAAAATGAGCAAGGCATAAACGATAAAAATGACCGCGGTGACGGGCAGAGCCCAGCCGATCACCCGCCGCGTCGCGTCGAGCACGAGCAGAATAGTCAGGATCGCCATCACCCAATCGGCGGGCCTGAGGTCGTCGATGTAATAAATGCGGTCGACGAAGTACTCGTAGTTGACGAAGATGTAGCCGACCGCCGCGAGGCTGAGGCCGATCGGTGCGATGTCATACCACGCCACCCGCCGTTCTCCTTCCGTCGCGCGAAACGGAAAGAACAGGAACACCAGCACCAGCGCGAACAGCAGATGCGTGCCGCGGAAGATCATCGCCTCCGGCGGACCGGAGGCGGCGATCCACATGTGGTAGAGCGACATGGCGACGGCGACGGCAAAAGCCGCCATGCGCGCGCCGCGCTCGAACACAGTCAATGATGCGGACATCGGTGCGAATCAAGAAACCGGCGGAGAGTTCTCCGCCGGTTTCCTGTCGGGAATCACAGAGCCCCGATTTCCTTATAGAACTTGCGCGCGCCGGGATGCAGCGGCACGCCGATATCCTCGGCCATCATCTTGGGCGTCAGGCCGTCGATCGCCTTGACCACGGCGACCATGTCCGGGATATGGCCGGCCATAGTCTTGGCCATGGTGTAGACCTGGGCCTCAGGCAGCTTGCAGCTCACCACCAGGTGCGTGGCGTAGCCGATCACCTTCACGTCCTGGGTGATCTTGGGGTAGGTACCGGCCTTGATGGTGTTCAAGGTGTAGCCGGGATTGATCTTCTTCATATCGCCGATTTTCTCGCCGATATCGAGCAGCTTGATGTCGCGCGCGGCGGCGATGTCCATCACCGCGCCGGCGGGGATGGTGGTGCCGAGCGTGAAGGCCTGGGCGTGCCCGTCCTTCAGAAGCGCGACTGCGTCGCTGTAGGAGACATGGCTGACCTTGCCGAGCTTCTGGTAATCGAGGCCGTAGACCTGCAGAACGTGACGGGTGATTTCTTCGGCGGTGTTGCCGCGCGGCTGGATGGCGACATGCTTGCCCTTGAGATCGGCGACCGAGTTGATCTTGGCGTCGGCCAAGGCCACCACCTGGAAATATTGAGGATAGAGGGTGGCGAGCTGGCAGACGTTGTCGTGCTTCTTGTCGAAGGGCGCGGCGCCCTTGATCGCGTCCACGGTCGAGACGCTGTTGGCGAATCCGATTTCGGTCTTGCTTTCCTGCACGCCCTTGACGTTGGCGATGCCGGCGCCGGGCAGGGCCTGGATCGTCACCCCGGGCATCGCCTTTTCCCACATGGACTTGAGCGAGCCGCCGAGCGGCACCCACGACCCCCCTTGCGGGCCGGTCATCAGGCGGAGCGTATCGGCGGCGGGCGCCGGTTGGCCGAGCGCGATCACGGCGACGCCGATCGCGGCCGTTAGAAACATCTTGTTCATTGAACGATCCTCCCTTGTTGGACGGCGTGGCCGATCTTTGCCGACCCGCCTTTCCGCCAGCATGGTAAAGGGGGCCGGGCCCGTCAAGGGTCGGGCCACCGCGCCGGGCGGCGCGGGGTGGCGGTTCCGGGGCGGGCGGCTTACATTAGCTACATTTCGCGGGCCCCGGGGGAGCGATGGCCCGCGATCGCACCCGGGCCGTCGTCTTTATGCGCAAGATCGTTCTCGTCCTCGTCGTCGCCGTGCTCGCCGCCGCAGGGCTGGTCTACCACGTTTACGGTCGCGGGACTGCGGTCACCGTCGCGAATCCGGAACGGGGCCTGGCAATCGAATCGGTCTACGCCACCGGCGTGGTCGAGCCGGTAACCTGGGCGCAGGTATCTGCGCTGGTCCAAGGCCGCATCGCCGCCGTCCGGGCTCATGACGGCGACCGGGTCGAGGAGGGACAACTGATCGCCCGTCTCGATGATCGCGAAGCCCGCGCCGTCCTGCACCAGGTCGAAGCACGGGAGCGGTATTGGCAGGAAGAGCTGGCCCGCCAACAGGCTCTCGAGGCGCGCGGCGTCGCCAGCCGCGCGACCTACGAACGGACCCAGAGCGAGTATTTGCAGGCCAAGGCCGCGACCGCGGCGGCGCGCCAGCGGCTCGAGGATTTCAACGTGCGCGCGCCGATCGCGGGCACGGTCCTGCGCCAGGACGGCGAAGTCGGCGAAGTGGTCGACAAACAGAAGATCCTGTTTTCCATCGGCCAGCCGAAGCCGCTGCGCGTCACGGCGGACGTGGATGAAGAGGATATCGTGCATCTCGTCCCCGGCCAGAAGGTGCTGATCAAGGCCGACGCGTTTCCCGATCGGACGCTGCCCGGAACCGTCGCCGCCATCACGCCCAAGGGCGATCCCATCAACAAGAGTTTCCGCGTGCGGGTCGCGCTGCCCCCGGACACGCCGGTGCTGGTCGGCATGACGGTCGAAATCAACGTGGTGACGCGCGAGACGCCGGACGCGCTCCTGATTCCGGCCGGCACGACGCGCGACGGCCACGTATTCGTCGCCGAGGCCGACCGCGCGCGGCGCGTACCGGTGAAAATAGGCGCGCGCGGCGCCGCCCAGACCGAGATCGTCGAAGGCCTCGCGGCGGATTCACTCGTCATCCTCGAGCCTCCGGCCAAGCTGACCGACGGCGCCCGCATCCGTATCGCCAACGGCGCGAAGGCCCACCCGCGCTAATCGCGCGGAACGCGCATGCCGCTCGAACTCGCCATTGCGCTTTCGCACCTGATGCGCCGGCGACGCCAGACCGCCATTTCGGTGCTCGGCGTCATGCTCGGCGTCGGCTTTTTCATCGGCATCGCGTCGATGATGCAGGGTTTCCAGAATTATTTCGTCGAAAAGGTGATCGACGTTCAGCCGCACATCGTGATGAAAGACGAATTCCGGGTGCCCGCCCGCCAGCCGGTGTTTCGGGATCATCCGGACGCGGCGATCGAGTTGAACGGCCTCAAGCCGCGCGACGAGGTGCGCGGTATTCGCGGGTCGCGGGCGGTGCTCGCCCACGCGCGGCACATGCAGGGCGTGCATGTGGCACCGACGTTTGCCGGCCAGGCGCTGCTGCGCTACGGCTCGAAGGATGTGTCGGTGACCGTCAACGGTATCGAGCCGGCCTCCGAACGCCGCGTCACCAACCTGGAAAAGGATCTGACCCAGGGTGCGCTCGACGACCTCTATACCACGAGCAACGGAATCATCCTCGGCATCGGCGTGGCGGATAAGCTCGGCGCCGCTATGGGCGACACGCTGACCGTGGTGTCGCCGCAGAATGTTATTCTGAAAATGAAAGTGACCGGGATTTTCTCCTCCGGCATCACCACCATGGATAACTTCGAGACGTACGTCCTGCTCAAGAAGGCGCAAATCCTTCATAACCGTCCGAACGTCATCAACCGCATCCGGTTCCGCCTCGACGACATCGAACGGGCCGGTGCGATCGCTCGCGGACTCGAGTCCCGCTTTGGCTATCGGACCGAATCGTGGGAAGAGGCCTCGCGCAACGTGCTCGGCATTTTCGTCATTCAGAACGGAATCATGTATTCGACCGTGTCGGCGATTCTGATCGTCGCGTGCTTCGGCATCTTCAACGTCATTTCGACGGTGATCTACGAAAAGTCGCGCGACATCGCGATTCTCAAGTCGATGGGCTTCGCCGAAGGCGACATCATGCGCGTGTTCGTGATCGAAGGCGTGATCGCCGGGATGATCGGCAGCGTGCTCGGCTGGGCGCTCGGCTACGGGATCGTCGAATTCCTCGCTTCGATCCGCTTCAACATCGAAGGCTTCGTCCGCTCGGAGGGGTTTATTTTGTATCGCACCGCCTGGCACTACGTGATCGGCGCGGCGGTCGCGACCGCGTCGGCGACGTTCGCGGCGTGGCTGCCGGCCCGGCGCGCGGCCCGGCTCAATCCGGTCGATATCGTGCGGGGCCTGTGATGACCGCGGATGCCGTTCCCGCCCTGGAAGCGCGCGGCCTGACCCGCGTGCTGCCCGGCGCGGTGCCGGTGACGCTGGTCAAGGACGCGACCTTTTCCGTCCGTAAGGGCGAGCTGGTGGCGGTCACCGGCCCTTCGGGTTCGGGCAAGTCGTCGCTGCTTTATCTCCTCGGCCTTTTGGATACGCCGAGTTCGGGCGAAATCCGGATCGAGGGCCGCGATGCGGGCACGCTCGATTCGGACGAACAGGCGCGCCTCAGGCTTTCGCGGCTTGGCTTCGTCTTTCAATTTCACTTTTTGCTGGAAGAATTCGACGTGCTCGACAACGTCATGTTGCCGATGCGCAAGCTCGGCCGCCTGTCAGCCGCCGACATGCGCGCGCGGGCGCAGGCGATTCTCGCCGATTTGGGAATGGCCGATCAGATGCGCAAGTACCCGAGCCAGCTTTCGGGCGGCCAGCGCCAGCGGGTCGCGGTTGCCCGCGCGCTCGCCAACGACCCGGCGGTGGTGCTGGCCGACGAACCGACCGGCAATCTCGACAGCGCGAACGCGCTCGCGGTATTCGAAATCTTCAAGCGGCTGGCCCGCGACCAGGGCCGCGCGCTGGTGGTGGTGACCCACGAACAGGATCTGGCGGCGATGGCCGACCGCCAGATTCACATGATCGATGGGCGCATCGTCACCACTTGAGCGCGGTGAAGATGTTGGAGTAGTGGTCGGTCCACAGCCGATCCTTGGTCTCGGGCTTGAGCGGAGTCCAACGGCCGTCGGCGCGGATGTGTTCGGCGGTCGGGCCGGGCCGGGCCATCGCCACCCAGGTCGATCCGAACGCGGTCGGCGTGTTGGGCGGTGCGTCGTATTCCTGGAGAAACGCTTCGATCCCCGCGTCGGCGGCGAGGCCTGCGAGCACCGGCTTCAAGTCGAGATAACGGTTGGAGATGTGATAAACCAACACGCCGTCTTCCTTGAGCTTGGTCAGGTACATGGCCATCGCTTCGCGCGTGAGCAGATGCACCGGCACCGCGTCCGAGGTGAAGGCGTCCATCACCAGCAGGTCCTGCGAGCGGTCGGCGACCTTCTGCAACGTCAGCCGCCCGTCGCCGAGGACGACCTTGATCTCGGGCGGGCAATCGCGCAGGAACGTGAACAGAGTGGTATCGCGGGCCATGCGCTCGACCGCCGGGTCGATCTCGTAATAGGTAAAGGTCTGTCCCGGCTTGGCTAGGCACGCGAGCGCGCCGGTGCCGAGCCCGAGAACCGATAGCTTGGCGCCCGGCCTCGAGGCGACCGGGAAGCGGAACACCTGGGTGATCGGGCTGCCGGGGAAATAATAAGTCTGCGGGGTCAGACGCTTGGCCGGTTCCAGGCTTTGCGAGCCATGATTGGTGGTGCCGTGGTACATGGTCATCATCGGCGGCTTCTCTTCCTGCGTCACTCGGATGATGCCGAAGAAGTTGCGTTCGGCCTTCAGTTCGTTCGAGCGCCCGCCGATCGGAAACAATGCCTGCGCGAGCAGAATGGCGACGGCGACCAGCCCGAACCGCCAGGGCCGCTTCGCGGCCGCCGCCGCGATCAGCGCCAGGACCACGCCGATCGCCGTTTGCATCGAGGATTCGGCGTCGGTGAAGGTGTCGGGAAACCGCCACAGCGCGAACAGTAGGACGGCGAAGACGACACCCGGCAGCACCAGGTCCTTGAGGGCGGGGCGGGGAACGCTCTCGTTGCCGGCGCCGGGGCGCAAAAACAGGGCCAAAAGCAACACGACCGGATATTCGACCAACGACGTGAAGGCGACCGGCGCGACGATGGCGTTGAAGATGCCGCCGAGCACGCCGCCGAACGACAGCAGGAAATAGAACTCGGTCAGGTGTTCGGGGTCGGGCCGGGTGCGGGCCAATTCGCCGTGGCAGACCAGCGCGGTGACGAAGAAGGCGAGGAAATGCAGCCCGATGGTGAAGAAGGTGGCGCTGCTCCCGCCGCCCCAGAAGAAGAGCACGATCACCGGCAGCACGAAAAACGGCTGCAACAGGTTCGCTTGGTCGTGGGTGATCAGGGGTTTGCGCGCGAACGCGATGATGAAGGTCAGCAGATAGCCCGCGAGCGGCAAAATCCAAATCAATGGCACCGCCGCGATATCGGTGGTGACATAGGTGGTGAGGCCGATGAACAGGCTCGACGGCGCGAACGCGAGCAGCACCCAGCGCAGACGCAGCGGCGCCGTTGGGCGTCCGGCGGCGAAGACGTGCGCGGTGGGCTTGGCCGGCGCCTTGGCCGTGATCTTTCCTGGGCCCACATCGCGCGCCTTGAAGGCGGCGAGCGAGGTCAGCGCGATCGCGACGGCCAACGCCACATAGAGCGCGCTCCAGGTCGTGGTCTGGCCCGGAATGGTGAGATGTACTTCGGCCAGCGTCGGGAAGCCGAGCAGGCCGATCAGGCTGCCGATGTTGCTGGTGACGTAGAGGAAATAGGGATCGCCGGCGGCCGGATGATCGGTGCGCGCGAACCAGGCTTGCAGCATCGGCGCGGTCGCCGACAGTATAAAGAAGGGCGCGCCCGCCGACGCTAGCAGCAGCAAGAACAGCCAGCCCATTGGGTTGTCGCTGCTGGCTGGCGGCTCCCACCGGACGGCGTCGAACCCGATCGGCAGCGCGACCAACGACGCGGCCAGCAGCAGGACATGCAGCATCGCCTGGCGCTTGACGCCGAGCTTGAGCGAAAAGTGCGCGTAGCCATATCCCGCCAGCAACAACGCCTGGAAGAACACCATACAGGTGGTCCACACCATCGGCGTGCCGCCGAGCAGCGGCAGGATCATCTTTCCGACCAGAGGCTGCGACCAGAACATCAAGAGCGCGCTCAGGAACAAGGGCGGCATGAAAAGGGCAAGCAGCAGCCCCGGCCGGCCGGCGGTTGAGATCATGGCGGAAAAAGTCCTGGGATGAGGAGAAAGGGGGAGGGGAACGTGGGGGATATCGGGCGCTATCGGGCGGCCGCACTCTACTATTCCAACGGCACGGTTGACAATCGACCGGCCCGGCCACTCAAGCGCCGGATTGGGGCCAAATTGTGGCGCGCGCGGGCGAACGCCCAAGCGACTGCATGCCTACCGGCATGACGCGCGCATCAAAAGATGCGCCCCGACCGGGGCGCGGTCTCGCCGGTAGGCGGGCGATCGGAAGAATCCCGGCACGCCCTTAAAACGGCAGGTGCACGTGAGAGGCGTCCGGCTCGCCGCAACGGCGCAGGATGCTCTCACGGGCGAGGTCGCGGACTTTGAGCGCCGCCTTGAAGGGATCGCTTTCGCTCGCCGCGACCGCGGCGGCATCGATCGGCGGCTCGATGGTCACCGTGATCGGCCCTCGGCGCGGAAACCAGCTCTGGTCGCGGAGCACCGAACGGGTACCCCGGATCACGACCGGAACCACCGGAACCCGTGCGGCGACCGCAGCCTCGAAGGCGCCGAGTCGGAACGGCAGCAAGCCCGGCGCGCGCATCAAGGTGCCTTCCGGAAAGTACATCAGATCGCGCCCGCCCCGGATGCGCTCGACCAGGCGCTTGGAATCGGCGATGGCGTCTTCCTTGGCCAGGCGCCGGACGTATTCGGCGCCGATCCGATCGAGCAGCAGCCGGGGCAGAAATTGTTCGCCCAGTTCGGCCTTGGCGACGAAGCTGAACGGCCGCGGGATGGCGGCGGTAAGCACGAAACCGTCGAGATAGCTCGCGTGGTTGGCGACGAACACGCAAGGCCGGTTCCGGGG